>CALXUC010000027.1 GCA_944391575.1 uncultured Clostridia bacterium
AATCATACTTCTAAATTTATCTTAAAAACTGTACTTGGTAACTTTTTTGTATTATTAACCACCTGAACTGTAACTTATTAAAATATGCAAGGGGTTAAAGGTTTTAGATTGAACTCTTTAAATTCTATTTCAGCTCTATATGCTTAACATATTCGGCTGCTCTTCTTATACATGAAATTGGATACGTTTCATCCATCTCATAATACGAAGCTCTGAGAGAATCTATTTTCTCTTTTCTTGGAAAAAATTTCCCATCTTTGTAGAAAAACAAATCTTTCCACTGGGCTTCGTTCCACTTATTTGGCCACTCAACATACAGGTGGCGGAAAGCTTCTATTCTACGAGAGAATAGGGTCTGGAATTCGTTTTCCATGCCAGTTTCAAACTCCCTAAGAGAACTTGTAGAAATTGCAACATTTGTAATTTCTTTTCTCGATTCTCCGGTTGAAGCACTTTTTTTGTCGAACATCTTGGCACCTGCCAGCATGACAAGAAAATTGCGAGAAGAGACAATCATAAAACCTCCTTAAGATTTTATTAAGTTATTAAAAGGTACTTATATTATACTACATTTTTACAGTATTTTCAAGCTTTTTGACAAAAAAATCCCCTGTACATTTATTAAAATGTGCAGGGGGGTTGAGGTTTTTAACTATTCTTGATAGATAACTTTGACATCTACGTCTTCAGCTGCTCTCTTGATGTCAGAAGACGTTGCCGCCTTCATCATCAAGAGACCACGATAAGAAGACTCCAGTTTATCAGAAGGAGCCGTTATATACGTACCCCCCTGATATTCAAAGAACCTTTCCCAGTAATGTCGATCAATTTCCGACGGGAAATTGATTTCCAACTTATTGTATGCCTTTACAACATTTGAATAAGAAAGTCGCAGATGAAACTGCAGGTTCTCAGCAAAATTTTCCAGAGCCTCTCTGGAAATTTCGATCTCTCTAATCTTCTGAGGTTCGGGATATATAATAGACTTACCATATAAGGTCATATCCCTATCATACAGCAAACCACCAGCCAAAAGGATCAAAAGATCGCTACCAAAAATGATCATAAAAACCTCCTTAGGTTTTTTTAAAGTGTTTTATAAAAAATGTAATTTGATTATACCACATTTTTACAGTATTTTCAAGTATTTTTATAATTTTAGTTGTATTTTTAGCAAAAGTGTTATATAATAAATATTGTTTTTTAAATATAAACTATCGAAAGGATGATATAAAAATGGATAAAATAGCAATTATTTCAGATATACATGGAAATTATACAGCTTTAAAAAAAGTATTATCTGATATGAAATATAGAAATATAAATCAACTTATATGTTTAGGCGATCTTGTTACAAAATGTGCAAATCCCGACTTAGTAATTGATTTAGTTCGTAAAGAAGCAGATATAGTTATTAAAGGTAATTGTGACGAATTAGTATGTAGAAATAGCAATTACTCTTGGTCTAGAAATAAAATTGGAAAAGAGCGTTTAGAATATTTAGACACATTACCAGTATTTTATGAATTTTATTTAAGTGGTCATTTAATAAGATTATTTCATGCGTCTCCATATAGTTTAGAACATGTGTATAATCCTATGTTTTCAAATGCCAATACTAGGTATAAAGATAAAGAAATAAAATCTCCTGAAGAAATGTTTTTAAATACAGAATTTTTAGGTAAAAATCCAGATGCTCCCGTTCCAGATGTAGTTGGATACGGGCACTTGCACACTCCTAATCTTTTTAGATTTAAGAATAAAACTATTTTCAACCCAGGAAGCGTAGGAGTACCTATGGAAATGTCTAATACAGATTCAAATGACCCTAATAATAAATTTTCAACTTTAGCTTCATACATGATTTTAGAAGGAGAATTAGATTCAACAGAATTAGGTGAAATTTCTTTTAATTTAATAAGAATTCCTTATAACATAGAAAAAGAAATTGAAGATTTAAAAAATAGCGATATGGTAAATGTAGATAAAGTTATTCATAATTTAAGAACAGCAAATTACAAAGAGTAATAATATATATTAATATATTAATTTAGAAAGGATTGTAATTAATTATGAATCTTACGATGAAATATGATAAATGTAAAGATATTTTAGAAAAATATGATCAAAGACACTTACTTAACTTTTACGATATTTTAAGTGGAGAAAAAAAAGAGTTTTTATTAGACCAAATTTTAGGAATAAATTTTGAAGAAATTTGTAATTTATATAAAAATTCATATATAGAACCAGAAAAAAATGATATTATAACTCCTCTACCCTACATTGATAAAACTAAATTAAGTAATAAGGATTTTAAATATTATAATAAAGTAGGAATAGAGGCTATTAAAAATCATGAATTTGCCGTTATAACTTTAGCAGGTGGTCAAGGTAGTAGACTTGGTCACACTGGGCCTAAAGGAACTTTTGAGCTTAAATTAGCACATACAAAAAAATCTCTTTTTGAAATACTATGCGATAGTTTAAAAGTAGTTAATTATTTATATAATATAAGCATTCCATGGTATATTATGACTAGTGAAAATAATAACCAAGCTACTATAAATTTTTTTGAAGAGAATAATTACTTTAATTATCCAGATAAAAATATACGTTTTTTTATGCAAAATAAACTGCCTATTACAGATGTAAAAGGTAAATTAATGTTAAGTGAATTGTATAGAATAAACGAGGCTTCTAATGGTAATGGGGACGTATATAATTCTTTTAAAGAAAATAATATGATTGAAGACTTGAAAAAACAAGGAATTAAGTGGATTTTTATTTGTGGTATAGATAACGTTTTAGTAAATCCTGTTGATACACTATTTTTAGGATTAACTATAGCTAAGAGTTATGAGATAGCTTCAAAATCGATATTTAAGGAAAATCCTAATGCGAAAGAAGCGGTATTTGCAAATAGAAATGGTAAGCCTTCTATTTTAATGTTAAATGAAATAACAGAAGAAATGAATAACTTACAAGATTCCGATAATAATTACTTATATAGAGAAACTAACGCTCTATGCCACTTATATAGTATTAATGCTCTTGAAAAATGTACAACTTTGAACTTACCTTATCATAGAGCATACAAAAAAAATACATTTATAAACGAAGAAGGTATGAAACAAATTCCAGAATCTCCTAATTCTTTTAAGTTTGAAAAATTTATTTTTGATGCATTTGAACATTTTGATAAAATGTTGTTACTTAGAGTTGAAAAAAACAAGGAATTTGCACCTATTAAAGATTTAGAAGGAATGCATGAGGCTACAAAGTTGTATGAAAAAGAGAAAGTTAAAGCATAATGTAGAAAGTCTAATCATTTCAAAGCTTAAAACCCGCTATCTAAGTGAGCTTTAAGCTTTCAATAAATTGATGATTTCGGACAAAATAGATTGGTCTTAATTTTTCAAACATCCAATTGGAACTACATATACACCATCTTCTCTCCTATATGCATATTTTCCTGTTGCTGTAAGCACAAGTAAAAATGCTGGTTTATTCATTTTGGTTATATCTATACGTGATTCTAGTTTCTTTAATGTCCCAACTCCTTCATTTATTAAACTATCTCCACCTAATTTTATCTCTATTAGCCCATAAGAACCATCTCTTAAATGGATAACAGCATCACATTCCAAATCATTTGCATCTCTATAATGATAAACTTTTCCTTTTATACTTTCTGCATATACTCTTAAGTCCCTTATACATAAAGTCTCAAACAGTAATCCGAACGTATTTAAATCATTCATTAAATCTTTTGGTCCAATTCCTAAAGAGGCAACAGCTATTGATGGGTCAATAAAATATCTTGTATCTGATGTTCGTATTGCTGTTTTACTTCTTAAATTGGGATTCCATGCAGGAGCTTCTTCCACTACAAATATCTTTTTTAATGCATTTACATACGACAATACCGTATCCGTATCTAGTGAACTAGAATCATTAGCTATCATATCACTTCTTAATGTATCGTTTGAGGCTTGGGTTCCCATATTTCTTGCGTAAGACCTCATGAGATTTTTGACTCTTTCTGGATTTCTAGTAACGCCATCTGCTTCTGAAATATCTCTATTAACAACAGCGTCATAGTAATCATAAGCCTGTTCAAGAGCTATTTCTTCTTCCATAAAAATCGCCCTTGGCCATCCACCTCTACATACTAAATACGCAATTTTTTCTAGATCTAAGTTACTTATTCCTTCTATCTTTTTTGTTCCCTCAAACAAATCTTTTAAACTAACTTGCCCAGTTGATTCCTCTGACTCATATAAGCTCATTGGTCTCATTAATAACCATGCAAATCGCCCTGTACCGCTATGTGTTACATCATCCATTTTGGCTGGAATAGAAGAGCCTGTTAAAATGAATTGTCCTTCTGCATTTCTATGGTCTATTTCATACCTTATTGCATCCCATAGCTTTGGTGCAATTTGCCATTCGTCTATTAATCTTGGTATCTCCCCATCTAAAAGTAAAGTTGGGTTTATTTCAACTAACGTTTTATTTTGTTCCTTTTCATCTGACTTAGCCATATATAATATGCTTTTGGCAATTTGCTCAGCCGTTGTTGTCTTACCGCACCATTTAGGTCCTTGAATTAAAACTGCACCTTTTCCTTTTAATTTTTTTTCTAGAATTTCGTCAACAATTCTATTTTTATAATCTTTCATTAATTTTTTACTCCTTTACTTTATTATATTATACCATTACATTTAAAATTATACAATATCTTTTCGGTTGTTTAAAGGAATATTTTTCGGTTATTTGTGGACTTTTATTTCGGCTATTTGTTAATTGCTATAGTAATCTTTGTTTTACAACTTCATATATAGCAATTCCTGCAGATACTGAAGCATTTAGCGATGTTATTTTCCCTTTCATAGGAATTTTTATTAGCACGTCACAATTTTTCTTAACTAAATTACTTATTCCAAATCCTTCACTGCCTATTACTAATGCTATTGGCCCTAATAATTTTTCTTCGTAATAATAATTTTTAGCTTCCATATCTGTACCATAAATCCAAAGTCCTTTATCTTTTAATTCTTTTATAGCATCATTTAAATTATTTACTCTAGCAATTTTCATATATTGCACAGCACCTGCTGATGTTTTGCTTACTGTTGCATTTACTAAAGCCCCTCTTCTTTTAGGTATTATAATTCCGTGAACGCCTGCAGTTTCTGCAGTTCTTATTATAGAACCTAAATTATGAACATCTTCAATACCATCTAAAATTACAACAAAAGGATCTTCATTCTTACTTTTAGCATATTCTAAAATCTCATCTATATCAGAATACTCAAAAGGCGGAACTACAGCAATAATTCCTTGATGATTCTTAGTTTGAGACATAAAATCTAATTTGCTTTTATCTACTTCTACAATTACAACTTTTTTAGATTTCGCTAAACTTATAATTTGATTAATAGAGCCGTGCTTTTCTCCTCGTTGTACAAATATTTTATTAATATCTTTGTCTGATTTTAATAATTCTGTAACTGCATTGCGTCCTTCTACTATGTCTTGATAATCTTTCATTATTTTTATATCCTTTCTTAAATTATTATATGGCGTGATATATAGCTATTTTTAGTCAAAACATAGCTAGGGCGTAACAATCCGGGTCTTGACTTGCAAATAGCTATATATCACGAATATATTAAAATACATATTTAATTACTCTTCGTCGTCTAATTTTAGAACTGATAAGAATACTTCTTGAGGTACTTCTACGCTACCTATAGAACGCATTCTTTTTTTGCCTCTTTTTTGCTTTTCAAGAAGTTTTTTCTTTCTAGTAACGTCTCCACCATAACATTTTGCCAATACGTCTTTTCTCATAGCTGATATTGTTTCTCTTGCTATTATTTTTCCACCTATTACTGCTTGTAACGGTATTTCAAATAATTGTCTTGGTATTTCTTTTTTTAATTTTTCTATCATTTTTCTACCACGTGTATAGGCATTGTCTGCATATACTATAAATGATAAAGCATCTACAGGCTCATTATTTATATGAATATCTAATCTTACTAATTTTGACCTTCTATATTCTTTAAATGTATAATCAAATGAAGCATATCCCTTTGTTTTAGATTTTAGCGAATCAAAAAAGTCATATATTATTTCATTTAACGGCATTTCGTAAATTAAAATAACTCGATTTTCATCTAAATATTTCATATCTATATAATTGCCTCTACGTTCTTGGCATACTTTCATTATATTTCCTACATACTCTTTAGGAAGCATTATTTCTGCATTTACTATTGGTTCTTCTATAAAAGATACTTCTTGAGCTTTAGGTAATTCTGTTGGATTGTATAAATCTATAACCTCTCCGTTTGTTTTATGAACTTTGTATATAACAGATGGAGCAGTTGTTATCAATCCTAAATTGAACTCTCTATCTAATCTTTCTGTTACGATTTCCATATGTAATAATCCTAGGAAACCACATCTAAATCCAAATCCTAACGCTATTGAAGTTTCTGGCTCATATTCTAATGCTGCATCATTTAATTTTAATTTTTCTAAAGCTGTCTTTAAACTTTCATATTCACTTCCATCTAATGGATACATACCACAGTATACCATAGAATTTGCCTTTTTATATCCTGGTAATGGCTCTTTTGCAGGATTTTCTACAGTTGTTATAGTATCGCCTACGTGAATTTCAGAAATAGTTTTTACACTAGCAGATATATAACCTACTTCACCGGCATCTAACTTATCTGTAGGAATATATTCACCCGCACCAAAATATCCTACTTCATTTACTACAAAACGTTTATTTACTGCCATAAATATTATTTCGTCTCCAACTTTTACAGAGCCTTCTTTTACTCTAACATAACTTAATGCTCCTTTGTAATTGTCATAAAAGGAGTCGAATATTAAACACCTTAGAGGCTTATCTATCTCTTGCTCTGGTTCTCTAAAATCTGTGACTATTCTTTCTAAAACTTCATCTATATTTAAACCAGTTTTAGCTGAAATGCAAGGTGCATCTTCTGCAGGTATACCAATAACATCTTCAATTTCCTTTTTTACTTCATCAGGTCTAGCATTAGGTAAATCAACTTTATTAATAACTGGCATTATATCTAAATTATTTTCTATTGCTAAATAGACATTTGCTAAAGTTTGTGCTTCTATCCCTTGACTCGCGTCTACTACTAAAATTGCACCTTCGCAAGCGGCTAAACTTTTTGACACCTCATAATTAAAATCAACGTGACCAGGAGTATCTATTAAATTTAATATATACTCTTTACCATCTTTAGCTGTATATTTCATACGCACAGCTTGAGCCTTTATTGTAATCCCTCTTTCACGCTCAATATCCATATTATCAAGAACTTGGCTTTCCATTTCTCGTTCTGATAATACTCCTGTTTTTTCTATTAATCTATCTGCTAAAGTAGACTTTCCATGGTCTATATGTGCTATTATACTAAAATTTCTAATATTTTTTTTCATATATTTTCTTTAAATAACCGCCTTTCTGTTATATAGTCTCTTTATTACATATAATATTTTACTATAGAAATACAAAAATATCAAGAGCTAAGTCTTGATATTTATTACTACTTCAGATTCATATTTCAGTAACTACTACGTCTGCACCAACTGTTACTATACAATATTTTCTTAATCCTTCTATAGCTTTTATTTCTTCCATTTCTGCATAATTTTTTAATTGTTTTATTCCTTCATCTTGTTTCTCTTTTAATTTGTTTGCCTCTTCCTTTTTTAAATACTTAAATTCTATCATAACACTCTTATAGCCTTTATTCTTATCTTTTGGTATTAACAATATATCAGGATATCTTCTTTCTACTTCCATTTCTGATTTTAATCTAAATATTTTCAAATTCATTGCGATACAATAAAATATTAATTTCACATATTTTTCGTCAAATTTTATATAATCTCTATTTGATAAATTATTTAAGTATGATTTCAATATATCTATTATCTTATCAATCTTTCCTTCTAATGCTACTTCTTTTAATATCTCGTTATAATCACTTTCTTGTATTACTAAATCAGTTTCTTTACTTAATATATTTAAAAAATAATCTGAATATAATTCTTTCATAACTTTATTTGGAATTTTCAATTCAGGCTTCCCGAACACTTCGCCATCTATTGTTAAATATCCTAAATAATATAACATAGATATCAATTCTTTTTCTGTAAATTCCATTTCTGGATTAAACTCTGCAATTATTTCGCTTACTATTCCTTCTCCTATTATTGTTTTTTCTATTACATTTTTTCTTTCTTCTCCTTTACACAAATTTAACATTTTTCCTAGTTTACTGTAATCACTTGCTATATTTACATCTATTAACTGTTCTGGCATTCTGTTAAGTCTTGCATAAGCATTTAAGAAATATAAACACATATTAGAATTATAGATTTTTTCTTTTCCATATAACGAAAATTTGTATCCGTCATAATATTCCTTCATAATTGGTAACATTTCTTTTCCATTTTCTTTTGATATTCCTTGACTATCTATCATTTCTGTTAATTCTTCTCCCGTAAAGCCTAACATTTCATTAAAATTTTCGTCTCGAGTTATGTCTAAACCTATATTAAATCCTGATGTTAAACTATCTAATGTTATTGGTGCTACTCCTGTTATAAATATTCTATCTACTATACTTTCTGCCCCTTCTTTTAGTATCTCATACCATTTTCTCACTTTTCCATTTTGCGATACTAAACTCTTAAATTGCACCATATTAAATCCCAATAATTCATTTGCAAAGTGATCATATTCGTCTATTATTACATATATTTTTTCTCCATTTTTTTGTGTTTCAAAAGCTTGAAATAAATTATATAATATATTTTCAGCTTCTTGTTCTTCATTTACAAAAAAATTTAAATTATATTTTTCAATAAACCTTCTTATCGAAACTATAGTCTTATTCTTAAATCCTAATACTGTATTTTCTCCATTTCTCGTGTCTATTCCTGAAAAATTAAATCTTAATATATGATATTTATTTCTTAATTCTGTTGGATTTTTTCCTATATATGTCTCCCCATATAAATTTTCGAATTTTTCTTTTTTATTAATATCATAGTAATTTTCTAATATACTTGTAAATAATGTTTTTCCAAATTTTCTTGGTCTTAAAAATATTATTCTTTTTTCTGGCAAGTTTTCTAATTTTTCTATATATTTTGTTTTATCTACATAGTAATATCCGCCTTCTACTAATTCTTCATAATTACTTATTCCGTATGGTAATTTCTTCATTATATTTACTCCTTTCTCCATAAAAAACTTTATCTATATTATACTACAAAAATAAGGATAAGAGCAAGGTTTTCTTGCTCTTTTTTAGGGAAATTTAATAAATGTAATTTTGAATTTACGTTTTATTCTTGTTTTCGATAATTTAGTTAATTATTGCTTCATACTTTAAAGAGTAACATATTTCACCATTTTTTGTTATTCCAAAGAAACCATGAAATCCATCAAATGGCGATGTTATATAATTCATTACTTTATCATCAGAGCATGGTGTTATTTCAAATTTTGGAGCTTCTGTTCCACCAATAGAAATACTATATACTTTATTATCAGTTCCTAAAAAGTATATGCCATCACTCAAATTGCCTACTATAAATTCTTTTACCTTTATATCATCATTCATTTTAATACAGGTTAGTTCGCCATTTATATCATCTCCTAGAAAATATAAATCATTATTTTCGTCGATAAATAATATATACCCACCTTCATCATATAATATTTTTTTTATTTTTATATTCATACTTTCTAAAATTTCATTTTTCTCTGTGTTATCATAAAAATATCCCGTATCTAATATAGCCTCTCCATCTCCTACAATACCTTTAATATGTTTATAGTCTACTGGTGCTATTAATTCAGTTCCATCAAAACTTATTTTATATAAGTAATCATTCACTGAAATTACATAAGTCCTTCCAAACTCATCTTCAAAAAATTTTTCAAATTTTGTATTACCATCAGATTCCCTATTCGGTGTAGATGGACTATGAGAATACACATCTCTATTTACATCTATAAAGAAACCAGATATGAAATCAAGTACCTCATAATCTCCACTATATATCGAACCATTATCAAAAAAATATACTTTATTATCTACAGATAAACCATAACTAAACGCTATTTCTTTAAATTTTATACCTTCTACTTCTTTATTTAATTCTAAACTACTTTCATCTATATTATAAAGATATCCATCTTTTGCTAAAATACGGACGCCTTTATATCCTATATAATATTGTTCTGAATTAAATTCTTTTCCATTAAATAAAAGTTCACATTTATTACTTTCTTCATTAAAAAAATACAATTTTCCTGTATTGTCCATAATATAGCCTTCTACTCCATAATAAGAATCAGAAATAAATTTAGAAACTTTTATATTATCATTTACTTTTACTAATTTAATACCAGTATTAGTATATGGAGATGTTCCACCCTCTATTGCCTGCTCTGAGACATATAAATTTCCATATTCATCTATTACTTTTAATAATCCACTTTCGGAAAAAGCCCAATCTACATATTTTGTTGCCATATATTCGTCCATAATATCAGTTAAAGAATTTAAAATTGTTGCTTCATTTGTGGCAGCATTCTCATAACTTTCTGCTGCTTGTCTTGTTTTACTAAATAATCCTTCTCCGTCTACTATAGCTGCTATTGCTACACCTGCTAATATAAGCATTACTACTACAGTAATTACTAGAGCCACCAACGTAATACCTGCTTGTTTTTCTTGTTTCTTATCGATTTTTAATTTGTATTTTTGCATAATTTTATCAATTCCTTTCTTTTTATTTTTTTCCTTACTAATTTTTCAATCAAATATTACCATACGTACTTTTTTTATCAAGAATTTTTACTAATTATTATTTCTATTTACAAAAAAACTTTCAAATTCTTCTCCTGAAATCTTTTCCTTTTCAATTAAAGTTTGAGCAACAGCGTGAAGAATATCCATATTTTCTAATAATATTTTTTGTGCAGTTACGTATGCTAAGCTTACCATTTTCTTAACTTCTTCGCCTATTACATTTTCAATATCTTCGCCCATCATTAAGTCTTCATATGGTTCATCTTTCTTTAATGATATTGGACCTATTTTTTCGTTCATGCCATAAACAGTAATCATATCACGTGCTATTTTTGTTGCTACTTCTATGTCGTTACTTGCACCTGTTGATATATCGTCTAATGCTACTTTTTCTCCTGCTCTACCACCTAATAATGTAACAAGTCTTTCTTCCATTTCTCGTTTTGATACGTAATATTTATCTTCTATAGTTTTATACATTGTATATCCACCTGCTACGCCTCTTGGTATAATTGATACTTCTTTTACATCTTCTGCTGTTTCTAGGAATTTACTTACTATAGCGTGTCCTGCTTCGTGGTATGCTGTTAATTTTTTATCTTTATCTGAAATTACTCTACTATTTTTCTCTATACCTACTGTTACTTTTTTAACAGCATTTTCTATATCTATTTGTTCTATTGCTGGATGACCATATCTTGTTGCTAATATTGCAGCTTCATTTAAAATATTGCTTAATTCTGCTCCTGTAAATCCTGCTGTGTCTCCTGCAATTTCTCTTAAATTAATGTCTGGTGCTAAATTTTTATCTTTAGCATGTATTTTTAAAATTGCTTCTCTTCCTTTAATATCTGGAGAGGCTACCGTTATTTGTCTATCAAATCTTCCTGGTCTTAATAATGCTTTATCTAACATTTCTGGTCTATTTGTAGCAGCTAAAACTATAATAGTCTCATTAGTTTCAAATCCGTCCATTTCTACTAATAATTGGTTTAAAGTTTGGTTATTTTCTGTCTCAGCACCACCGCCACTAGTTCTTCTAGCACCTATTGCATCTATCTCATCTATAAATATTATACATGGTGCTATTTTTTTAGCTCTTTCAAATAATTTCCTAACTCTAGAAGCACCTAGACCTGCAAACATTTCTATAAATTCTGAACCGCTCATTGAAATAAATGGTACACTAGCTTCACCTGCTATTGCTTTTGCTATAAGTGTTTTACCTGTACCAGGTTTACCACATAATAACACTCCTCTAGGTATTTTAGCACCCATTTTTTTATACTTATCAGGTTTCTTTAAGAAATCTACAATTTCTTGTAACTCTTCTTTTTCCTCATCAAGACCTGCTACATCTGCGAAAGTTACATTAGTTCTATTATCTGTATCTGGGCTATATACTTTACCTTTTTCTCCTAAACCTTGCATTTTAAATAACATTATAATTAATGCTATTAATAACAATGTTGGTAACATTGAGAAGAATGTGCTTGAAAAAGTTACAATAGGGTTAACGCTTTTTTGCTCAAGATTAATTTCTTTACCTTCTTGAACTTTTTGATTTATTAATTCCATAAAAGCTTCTGTGCTAGGAATTATAGTAGTATGTTCTCCTTCCTCCTCTTCGCCTACTAAAGTTACTTTAAGAGTAGTACTACCAACTGTCATTTCAATTTTTTCTACTTCATTATTGTCAATCATTTTTATTAATTCAGTATATGCAATTTCTTTATCTTCACTATTTTGATTATTATTAATAGTAAATACAATAATAACGGCTACCAACAAAACTGCAACGATTCCTAAAATAATATAATAAAACTTATCTTTCTTATTATCTTTTTTTGGATTTTTATTATTATTATTTCTATTCTCCATTTTTAAACTCTTTCCTTTCTTTAAAATAATTAAGCGTTATTAGGTTCTGCTCCTGGATTTTCTTTATTTTTCTTTTTTTCTTCTTCCTTCTTTTTCTTTTCTTCTTTTTGTTTTTCAACTTCGTCATTAGTAATAATTTCGTCACTATCGTCTATTTTTTCTATTTTTACTTCTCCTATTGCTCCTATATCTTGTTTAGCTAGATCATTTTTTATTATTAATATAGCTGTTATTACGTAAATATAAGAGATTATATCATACATTATAGCAAAATATTCTATTGTAAATCCTGTAAATGTATTTACATAAACGTATATTAATTGTAATAACAATGGCAATGTTAATGCATATACAGATATTTTTATGCAATTACTATATCTTAAACTTACTTTATAAATTTTAGATATTATAAATGCTAAAATAGATAAAATTACTATATCTATAAATAACATTACAGTATATGTTAAAAGTATAAGTACAAATACGAATAAGTAAATAGAAATGTATACTTTATAAGATTGGTTTCCTGTAAAATTATTTAATATATCTTGCTTATTAAATGTATCTACGCCTATACTATCATCTAATTGAGTATACTCATATATTGAATATGCTGTTAATGCAGCAGTTTTTACTACTAATTCGTCTGAAAATATTAAAATTGATGTAGCATGTACTTTTTGTTCTTCAATATATTTAGCTTTTTCTTCTTCAGTTGCATTAGTATCAACTACAATTACTGCATCTAAATCTTTATCTTCCAAATATATTGGTTCTTCTGAATCTACTGTTAATTTTCCTTCACTATAAGTTAAGTCTGGAAATTCATTTTTAAAGTAATCCATACTATTATTAAATGCATTTATTATTGGTACTACAAGCGAAAATGTTATTATTATAGAGAATAATAATAAAAGAATCACTACATACTTAAATACATTTAAGGAATTATTAAAAGCAAATTCTTTATATTTTTCAAAATTAGTTATTGCATACCAAAAACTTTTAAAAAAACCTGTTTTTTTATTCATTTTTAAATATACTCCCTTCTTATTTTAGAATCAATATATAAAATTTTAGTGTCTATAAAAACTTCATCACCAATATTAATATTATCATTCCCCACATCAACAACAATATTATACATTCCTATTTTTCCTAATGCTTTATATCTTTTATTATTTATTTTTACATAAAAATTATTATCTTTTATAATATTTTTTACATCATTATATATATATCTTATATGGTCTACCAGCCTAAAGCAATCATTTTTCGTTGTCATAATAATGCCATCTTGATATCCAACTGGCAATATGGCCACTCTAGTTTCTTTTTTAGTCTTATAAGTATTAGAATACCCAATATTAAAATTTTTAGGCAATATTTTTATTTCACTTACACTTGTTTTTAAAATTCCTATTTTTTTCAAACCATATATATTAGGTATTAGAATTCTTCCTGAAAATGCTGAACCTACTCTTACTGCATTTAATCTCATATATGGATACTTAAAAAAAGCTGAAGAATTACAAATATGAAGCAATCCAGTATTTATTTTATTTAATTGCAGATTTTCTACAACATTTAAAAATCTTTCATATTGTGTACTTGTCCATTTTGAATCTTTAGAATAGCTTTCTGAAAAATGAGAAAAAGTTCCTGCAATTTCTATATTTTCAGTTTGATTAATAGCTTCAACTATTTTTAAAGGCTCACTATATATAAAGCCATATCTGCCAAAACCAGTATCTATTTTTAAATGAACTTTAACCTTTTCATTTCTCTCTTTGGCTTCTTTGTCTATGGCTTCTAAAACTTCTTTTGAGCCTGCAGTTAAAATAATATTATTGTCTATTAAATTCTTAACATCTTCCTCTACACCTGTAGAAGAAAGCATTAAAATTTTACACTTTATATCATTTTGTCTTAATTCTAATGCTTCTTCTACTGTAGAAACTGCTAAAAATTCTATTCCTTGTTCTATTAAGATTTTAGAAAACTCTACTAACCCCAGTCCATAGGCATTTCCCTTAACAACTGCAATTATTTCTGGTGATTTTAAACCATCTTCAACTTTATTTATTTTTTTTATTATATTTATATTGTGTATTAATTCTTCTTTATTTATTTCTAATACTTTCATTATATGTTCTCCTAATTATTATATTATTTTATTATGAATAGTTTTACTCTACAAAATTTTATATTTAAAACTATTCTTTATAATATATAATTAATTTTTTTCCACTATCATATCATCTTTTGTGTCTTTTACTGTATAGCCTTTTGAAATTATTTCATCTCTTAATTTATCTGATTCTGCCCAGTTTTTGTTATTTCTTGCTTCTTTTCTTAAATTAATTAAGTCTATTATTTCTTGTGGCAATTCTATGTTTTTATTTATTTTATCTATTTCTAAGCCTAATACTTGGTCAAATTCTAATAAAAGTTCTGCATATTCTTTAGATTTTACAGGATTTTTTATTACTTCCCACACTATTCCCATAGCCATAGGAATGTTTAAATCGTCATTTATTGCATCTAAAAATTTATTTTTATAATCTAATATTTCTAAAGGATTTGCTTTTTCTTCTCCATTTAAATGTCTTTGGAATCCTTCTTTTAATCTGTTTAATGCTATTTTAGCGCCTTCTACATTTTCAAATGTAAAGTTTAATTTGTTTCTATAATGTGAAGAATAGCAAAACATTTTATAATCTAATGGAGATATATTTCTTTTTTCTAAATCGTCTAATGTATAGGTGTTTCCCAAGCTTTTTGACATTTTTCCATTATCTACAGTTATAAATTCACAGTGCATCCAATAATGTGCTGGGATTTTTCCTGTAGCGCCTTTACATTGAGCAATTTCATTTTCGTGATGAGTAGGAATATGGTCAACTCCACCAGTATGAATATCAAATATTTCTCCTAAATATTTTCTACTCATTGCTGAACATTCTATATGCCATCCTGGGTAGCATAATCCCCATGGAGTTTCCCATTTCATTATATGTTCCTTTGGAGCTTTTATAAATAAAGCGAAATCATAAGGGTTTCTTTTTTCTGGGTCTACATCAACTCTTGCACCTGCAATTTGGTCTTCTATATTTCTATTTGATAATTCAGGATATTTATCTAATTTTGAAATATCAAAATATATGCCCTTACTTGTTTCATAAGCATAACCGTTTTTTAATATTTCTTCTACATATGAAATCATTTCTTTTATATTATCAGTAGCTTTACATATTACTTCAGGTTTATCTATGTTTAATCTATCTAAATCTCTTATAAAACATTTCGTATAATATTCTGCTATTTCATATGGATCTTTCTTTTCTCTTTTAGAGGCTTTAAGCATTTTATCTTCGCCTTCATCTGCGTCTGATTCTAAATGGCCTACATCTGTAATATTCATTACATGTTTTAATTCGTATCCATTATATTTTAAAGTTCTTCTTAAAGTATCCATAAAGATATATGCCCTTAAATTACCTATATGTGCATAATTATATACTGTTGGTCCACAAGTATATATTCTAACTTCAGACTCATTTATTGGCTTAAATTCATCTTTTTGGTGAGTTAATGTATTATACAATTTAAGCTCCACTTTTTTTTAAACCCCTTTCTAAATGAGCTTTGTTGATGTTCCATAAGATTCACATTTTTAATTTTGTGTAAGCTTTTGGAACATTATTTAAAGCTCATATTTTAATTATCTTACTGATTTATATTAATCACTGTATTTGAATCGTTTATATTATTCCCAGAATCATCAATTTCATTTTCATTATCAGGCGGATTAACTGTATTCGTTGGAGGTGTTACTGTATTTGTAGGATCATCTATTGTATTGTTATTATCATTTCCACCCGAATTTTCTTTTGCTTCCACTATTACTGTTCTAGTTCTTGTAGCTTTATTTTTTGCTGCATCTTCTACAGTATATGTTATAGTATATTTTCCTGCTTTCGAGGTATCTACTTTACCTGTAACAACCATTTTACTTGTTAAGTCTCCATCTTTATTATCTGTTGCTGTAGCTCCTTCATCTTTATACGTATCCCCAACCTTAATAGTAATTGTTTCCTTACCTTTTAAAGTTATAACTGGTGCTTCTTTATCTGGTGCTTCTGTATGCCTATCACATACTTTTGTTGGTAACATAAATTTAGCATCACTTGCACTATGCCAAGCTGTATTCGTGTCACTATTAGGTCTAGTTATGAATGTACGCTCTACAGCATTTGGGCAATTTTCATTCGCTAATTCATATACACCTTCTTGGCCTTCTACTGGACATACTTTAGCTGTTACGTGAACATCACAAGTTTTTTTAGGTTGAGTGCCATCAACAAATACTTCTGTATATACTCTATTTCCGTTTACAGTCTCATTACAATGTTCTCCTGGTAATAATCCAGAGTCTTTACAAACTGCAACTCTAACTATATTATCTGGTACAGTAAAGTTCTTGCTCTCCAAACCTTCATGTATCTTGTTCATGACTCTTCTGAATACTTGCGAACCTGGATTAGACCCTACAATTAATGTTTCTGGTTGATCAAATCCGTACCAAATAGCTGCTGTATAATATGGAGTAAATCCGCATAACCATCTATCTTTATCTTTATCTGTTGTACCAGTCTTCGCAGCAGTCTCCATTCCAGACACTTTACATGCTCTAGCAGTTACTAATTGATCTGTACCTACTACTGGTTGTGTTAATATACTTTGTGCAATATACGCGTTACCTTCAGACATTACACGATGTGATTCTTGGTTTGCTTCTAATACAACACCATTTTCGTCTTCAACTTTCGTATAGAATGTTGGCTCTATATATACACCATTATTAGCAATAGTTGCATAAGCTCCAGCCATCTCTAATGGACTTACTCCCACCGTTAAGCCGCCTAAAGCTAACGCATAACTATTATCTTGTTCTTCATCTATTGTAGTAATTCCCATTTTTTCTAAATATTCCATAGATTTTTTAGGAGTTAATTGCGTAATTATTTTAGCAGGTATTACATTTTGTGATATTTCAATAACGTTTCTTATATTTGATAATCCTCTATAATATCCATAATAATTTGTAACTCTTGCTCCACCGCCAAAATCTGTTGGAACATCATCGTAAACAGATGCTGCTGTTATTAATCCTTCTTCTAATCCAGGTACTATTACTGCTAAAGGTTTCATAGATGAACCTGTTTGTCTTGTAGAAGTTACTCTGTTTAAATTAAAGTTAGTCGTTTTTTCTCCTATTTGTCCTACACAACCTACTACATTACCAGTAGTATGATCTATAATTACCATTGCAGATTGTGAAGTTACATAATTCCCGTCTTCATCTTGTGTTTCTCTTGAATTTACAACCAAAATATCATTCATATATTCATACTCTATTGCTTCTTGTATAGATGTGTCTTGTGTAGTATATATTTTTAATCCGCCACTATAGACATAGTTTTTAGCAAATTCTCTAGTACAATCTTTCTCTTCCATATAATCTTCTATTACTTGTTCTATAGCTAATTCTGTATGGAATGAAAGTACATCCATAGTAGTATCGCCTTTTTCAAATTTAAGACCAGCATCAACTTCTGCAATCGCATTATTGTAATCTTCTTCACTTGTAATTGCGCCTACCTCTTTCATCTTGTTTAATACTACTTTTACTCTATTATTAATTTTTTCTTGCATCTCTTCTGGCATATTTCCTTCTTCATCTAAATCATCAAATGGTTTATATGCATTTGGTGAACTATTTATTCCTGCCATATATGCACATTCTGCTAAGCTTAAATCTTTAGCTGATTTATTAAAATAATATTTTGCACCTATTTCAACACCATGTCTGCTTTGTCCTGTAGGACCACCTACATATATTAAATTTAAATATAATTGTAATATCTCATCTTTAGAAATAAGTTGCTCTACATTGTATGCCCTGCCCCATTCTTTTATCTTTCTAGTTACATCTCTCTCATCCTCTTTAGTTAAATTTTTGACTACTTGTTGAGTAATAGTACTTCCTCCATATGAAGAATTACCTGTTAAATATTGGAAAATTGCTCCTAAAGTTCTTTTAATATCAACACCACTATGTTCATAAAATCTTTCATCTTCCATAGCAACGTAAGCTTTAGGTAAATACTCTGCCATTTCATCTAAAGTTACTGGTTGTCTAGTTTCATCACCTGATAATGTGGCCAAAAGCTCACCATCAATATCATATATTTGAGAATTTGCATCTCCCATAACTAGATCTTCTTTACTCATTTTCCAGTCATCGCCAAATTCACTAAAAATCATTCCAATTACAACACCAGCAGCAATAATACCTAATAATATTATTACTAAAATTGTAATTAAAATTATTTTCTTAGCTTTTCCTTTTTTGCCTTTCTTACCTTTAGAGTCCATTTTCTTTATATCTTTTTTTAACTCTTTATTTGATTTTTTTATATTTTTATCTTTTGAAACGGAATCTTTACTTTTTTTATTGCTCTTATTAGATTTTTCTTTTTCTACCATTCTTTCCTCCAATTTTTAAAAATATATCCCATTTATTATATTACATATTTTGTGAAATTACAACTACTAAATTGTAAATTTTTATAAATCATTTCAACATCTCAATATATATATTTATTTAATGCTTGATATATAGCTATTTTTAATCAAAACATAGCTGGGGTTTAACAATCTGGGTCTTGATTTGCAAATAGCTATATATCAAGCTTCTGGCAATCAATATTTGAGTTGTTCTAAATCATTTATATTCGTATATAATTTAGCTCCTTCTTTTATTAATTCATTAGTTCCTTCTGAAAAAATGCTATTTACGTTTCCGAGGAACTGCATATATAGTTTTTCCTTCTTCTAATGCTAAATCTACAGTTATAAATGTACCACTTTTCATTTTAGCTTCTACTACTATTATTCCAGATGATAAGCCACTAATTATTCTATTCCTTGCAGGAAAATTTTGAGGCTTTGCTACTTCATTTACTGGATATTCACTTATTAAAAGTCCATTATTTTTTATAATTTCTTTTGCTAAATTTATATTTTCTTTTGGATAAATATTATTGAAGCCAGAGCCTAGAACTGCTATAGTTTGTTTAATTCCTCCAATATGTGCATAAGAATCAATTCCTGTTGCCAGACCGCTTATAACAGTAATCTTATTATCTACTAATTCTTTAGATATTTCTTTTGCTATATTTTTACCATATGTGCTACATTGTCTTGCACCAATAACTCCTATTATATATGTATTTAATAAATTTATATTTCCTAAACAATATAAACATTTTGGTGAATTATAGATTCTTTTTAAATTTTTTGGAAATTGTTGATTTTGAATTTTTAAAACTTTTATAATATACCTCTTTCTATGTCCCAGTATATTTTACTATAAATTATAAAAAATATCAAGAATTTTCTTGATATTTTATCTCGCATAGTAACAGCTCAGCAGTCATTTAAATAAAAGCTTGATATATAGCTATTTGCAAGTCAAGACCCGGATTGTGTCACCCTAGCTATGTTTTGACTAAAAATAGCTATATATCAGGCTTTGTAACGAATATACTCTGAGTTGTTACCTCGCATAAATTTTAGTATATAAAACATTTTTTATGCACATATATTCTAAGCCAGAATTTACAAAAGTATCGTAATCTTCTTCGTCATACTTTTCATAAACTCTTAATAATTCTCTTCCTGTATAGAAATTTATTACAGCTTTAACTGCCCAATCACATTTTAATGCATTATATGTTAAAACCATTTGATGTTCAGAAGTGCCAAATGCTTTCCCGGGGTTTTTATTATCTAATACACAAGCTAAATATTTTATTTCTATATTATTTTCTTTTTCATATTCTTTTACATATTCATTTAAAATAGTAACTTCATTTTTTTCTATTGCATTATTTTCTTTATGAAAATTTATATTATTTATATAAATATAATTTCCAAATACGAAATATATTATTAAAATACCTACTAATATGTTTTTTAATATATTTTTCTCTTCAAATATATTACTTTTCACATACATATAGATATATACCATTCCTATTAAAGCTCCTATTATAAATCTCATTCTACCAGAATAAAACGCACTTACAGACAAAAGATTAACTGCAAAAGTGCTTAGAAGAGCCAATAGTATAAATAGTATAAGCCATAAATTTTTGTACCCATTTTTTTTCTTTATATTATATATTACAAAAATTAATAACGTAGTAAATAAAAATAACAAAAATGCACCTTTAGGATATAAACAACAAGTATTTATTAATGTTACAGGTATACCACCTAATATTATCTTTATATTAATTAAAATATTTTCAATACCACTTATTCTTGTTTGTTCTATCTGAAATACACTTACTATTATTTTTACAAATAATAAATTTAATAATACAGTAATTATTAAAATTATTATCATCTCAAGTATATCTTGAATTACTTTTTTATCTATATTAATGTTTGTAACATTTTTTAAAATTGTAAATAATAGAGTAAAAGCTATAAAGGTAGAGATTGTTGCTTGGTATGCAAATATTCCTAATATACTTAAGAAGAGTGATTTTACAAAATACCACTTCTTTTTTTCACATAATATGTATGCAGCAGAGATATACGCTAAAACACTTATCGACATAGCAAAAATATCTACAAAGTATAAGTTTTCAAGGTACATAAAGTTAAAAATCGTTACATATGAAATAATTAAAAGTAATGCTTTTATACATTTATTATCTGTGGATTTAAATTTTAAAATTATTCTATATAATAAAATCACAACAAATGATGAAATAGCAATTCCTAATAAAGTTAAAATTACAACAAACATGTCTATTGGAATATTTATTACGCTAGCCAAAAATCCTACAGAGGCCATTATAATTCTTCCATCTTTTAGCCAATAATTAATACTATATTCTTCATATCCTAAGTCTTCTATTTTGTATGTATCAGTAGCATAATGTCCGCTTAAAAATCCCCATAATATAATACTTGAAAAAATAAAAGTTATTAAATATATAATTACGTTTTCTTTATTAAATATTTTCTTCATCTTTTTTACCCTTTTTTCCTTTTCTTTTATATTTTAAATTTTTTTATAATTATTGTACAATTCATTACTAAATTTTATCATAATTTAATATTCGTATTAAATCATTTTTTATTACTGTGTCTGATAAATAAATTTCTTCTTCCATTTGCTCAAGAAGTTGTTTCAATTCTTCATTTTCTATTATTTCTTCTAAAGTTTCTCTATCGAAATATCTTCCATTAATACAATAACTTGAACTTGTAACAAATCCTAAGCCTTTTATAAATGAATAATCTTTATTTGAGAATAAAGTTATTCCTATTGAAAACTTATCTTCTACGCCTAATAAATCTAATATTGTCGGTTTAATATCTATTTTTGCGACACTTCTTTTAATTGTATCATTATTTTCTACACCAGGAATTTTTATTCCAAATGGCACATGTACTTCTTTAAAAGAATCTTCAAAATCTGAATAATCTACGCCATTATTAGTATATAACTTAGCAATATCTTCTGTACTAGATATACTTGCTCCATGGTCTCCATATACAATTAGTATACTGTTATCAAGTAGCCCTGTTTCTTCTAACTCTCTTAAAAACTTTCCAAAAGCATAATCTACAAAATTACAAGATATTAAATAATTTCTAAAAGTCTCATCTTCAAATTCACTAACATCTTCTTGCATTAATGTTAATTTATTATCTAAATCTGAAACACCGTCTAAATAGAAAGGTATATGTGTAGTTACACTTACTAAAGTTGTACAAAATTTACCTTCATATGAATTCATAATTTTAACCGCTTCTTCAAAAAAGCCTTCATCAGAATAAAATCCTCCTGCTTGTTCTATGTTAGGGAAGCTCCTAATATCATTATACTCGTCTATTTTATACCCCGTATTATAAACCTCTTCTCTATTCCAGAATGTACTTGTATTCGGATGCATAAATGAAGTATAGTATCCGGCATCTTTAAGCACTGTATAAATATCTAACCATTCATTATCAAAATATTTTTGAAAAATATAACCATTTTCTAATGGATACATAGAATTCTCCATCTCAAATTCTGAATCAGCAGTACTTCCAAGCCCTTGATTATACATATCACAATAATAAATATTATCATTGAAGAATTTATTCAAATTTGGCATTATTTCTTTTCCATTAACAGTTTTTCCTATTACGTATTCATTTAAACTTTCTAATTGCAAAATTATAACATTACTATCTTGTGCTATTCCTGTATAATCTGTTACAGAAGATTCTACATTTATATATTTATTATACGCATTTTGAAACCTTTCTTCATCTATTTCTTCTTGCCCCAACAAACTTCTAAAATAGTCTTTAGCGTCTTCATAATGATAATAATATATTGATGCGTCTTGAACTATTAATGATTTATTATAACCTTTTTCTTTATAAATCCCATTTATTGTATTAGTAATTGTAAATATATTCAATAATAATATTATTAATATCAAAATAATTTTTAAAATTTTATTACTATAATACGTTTTTTCAAATTTTTTATAAGCTAAAATACTTAAAACTGCAAGCAAAACATTATCTACCCAAAATATTAATATGCTTTTTATATTAATAATAGTTGTAACACCACTTGCAATTTCTTTAGAATATATTAAATTTCCTATTTGATAAAATGATAAGAAATTTGTTGCATATGTATAATAAAGGAAATCTGCATATATTAAAAGCGTTACAATACCATACACGACGTTTAGATATATATATCCAAATTTATCTTTATGATTTATAGTAGGAGACATAATTAACAACGATGCTAAAATGGTATATATAATAACATCTTTTTCTATTGTTAAATCAATAAGATAATTTAATAATAATCCTTTATATATTAGCAAAATACTTCCTATTATGAATATAAGATTATTTTTTAATATATCTAATATAGTTTTTTTAATCTTATCTTTACGACTAATAGTATTTGTTTTTACATTTTCTGCATTTACTACTTTTTGTTGTTCTCGATTTTTTACTATTTCCATTAATTCACCTAATTTTTATAATATTTTTTACTGCATCTTTATATATCTTTTTATTTATTTTCTTTTTTGTTTAGTTTTTTAGTATTTAATAAGAGTTCATCAAAATCTGATACATAAATTCTATCTTGTATTATTCTATATTTTTCGAATTCTGTTTCTGCATGAAGTTTTGCCATCTCTGCCGAAATTTTTCCGTTGTCTTTTAAAACTTCATGATCCCATAATTTTAAAAATCCATTTAGTCTTTCTTCCCAATCTGCCATTGTCATTGGAATATGTCTCATTGCTTGCATTTCTGCTAAGTCTAAATACGCTGATACCATTCTTTCTAATTGACCTATTTCAGTTTCTGATAAATAATTTTTAGCAATAACAACATCGTATTTATGTATTTTACTATCAGGAGATCCTTCCCATGATGTTAATCCCATATGTTCTTTTTTATGGTCTGCTCTATTGTATATGATTTCTGCTGCTGTATTTCCGCGATACTGCATAATGAAGTTTATTTTGAACACTAGTAAAAAATCTAATTGTTGCTTTTGCAGTTTTATCATAATCTATTGAAGTTGCATATATATCAGTAATTTTTTGATAGAATTTTCTTTCTGACATTCTTATTTCTCTTATTCGTTCTAATTGCTCTTCAAAATATTTTTCTGTTAGGATGGAACCTCCATTTTTCAAACGTTCATCATCCATTACCCAACCTTTTATAGTGTAATCTTTTACGATTTGATTTGCCCACTTTCTAAATTGCACTGCTCTTTCATTATTAACTTTAAAACCAACGGCTATTATCATTTGTAAATTATAATGAGCAACATTTCTCGAAACTTCTCTGTTGCCTTCTTTTTGAACTATTAGGAAATTCCTAATAGTTGAATTTTTTTCAAGTTCATTATCTTTATATATATTTGAAATGTGTTCATTTATTGTTGCCACATTTACTCCATATAAAGTTGCAAGCATTTTTTGAGTTAGCCATATATTTTCATCTTCATATCTAACTTCAATCGATTC
>CALXUC010000028.1 GCA_944391575.1 uncultured Clostridia bacterium
TTTTAGTATTTTAAATAATTATTAATAAAAGTAAATAAATTATTAAATGAAAGGGGATTTTTATGATAAAAAAATTAATGAAATCGATAAGAGAATACAAAACAGCAACAATATTAACACCTGTCTTTGTGGCTCTAGAAGTAGTATTAGAAGTAGCAATTCCACTAATAATGGCTAATTTAATAGATGACGGAATATATGGTGGAGATATGAATGTAGTATATAAGATCGGATTAGAATTAATTCTATGTGCTGTGTTGTCTTTAATTTTTGGTGCACTTTCAGGAAGATACGCAGCTAAAGCTTCTAGTGGATTTGCAAGAAATTTAAGAAAGGATTTATATTATAAAGTACAAGATTATTCATTTTCAAATATAGATAAATTTTCTACAAGTAGTTTAGTAACAAGGCTTACAACAGATGTAACTAATGTGCAAATGGCTTTTCAGATGATAATAAGAGTAGCAGTAAGAGCACCACTTATGATAGCAATATCTTTGTTCTTCTCTATATCAATTAGTGCAAAATTGTCGCTTATATTTCTAGTATTAATTCCAATATTAGGAATAGGATTATACTTAATTATAAGAAATGTTCACCCAATAATGAAAAGAGTTTTTAGAACATACGATAATTTAAATAATGTAGTAGAGGAAAATGTTGCAGGAATAAGAGTTGTAAAATCTTTCGTTATAGAAGAAAAAGAAAAGAAGAAGTTTGAAAAAGTATCAAACAGTGTTTACCAAGATTTTAGTAAAGCAGAAAAAATATTAGCATTGAACAATCCTTTAATGCAATTTAGTATTTATGTGTGCATTTTAGCAATTTCATGGTTTGGAGCTCAAATTATAGTAAATACTGGAATGACTGAATTTACAACAGGTGAATTAATGACAATGTTTACTTATACAATTCAAATATTATCAAGCTTAATGATGTTATCTATGATACTTGTTATGATAACAATTTCAAAATCGTCAGCAGAGAGAATAGTAGAAGTATTAGAAGAAACGCCAGATATTCAAAATAAAAAAGAACCTATAACAGAAGTTAAAGATGGTTCTGTTGAATTTAAAGATGTTTCATTTAGTTATGTAAATGATAAAGATAAGGAATGTTTAAAAGATATTAACTTAAAAATAAATTCAGGAGAAACGATAGGAATTATTGGTAGTACTGGAAGTGGAAAATCAAGTTTAGTAAATTTAATACCAAGGCTATACGATGTAACAGAAGGTGAGTTATTAGTAGGCGGAAAAAATGTAAAAGA
Source organism: uncultured Clostridia bacterium (assembly GCA_944391575.1). Taxonomy (GTDB): domain Bacteria; phylum Bacillota; class Clostridia; order TANB77; family CAG-508; genus CALXUC01. Next base: position 1,271 of record CALXUC010000028.1, read on the forward strand.
ATATGATATTGAAAGTTTAAGAAATGAAGTTGCGTGTGTATTGCAAAAAAATGTATTGTTTTCAGGAACGATAAAAGATAATATTAGATGGGGAAAGGAAAATGCTACAGATGAAGAAATAGAAAGAGTATGTAAATTAGCACAAGCAGATGAATTTATAACAGGCTTTCCAGACGGTTACGATACTCATATTGAAGAAGGCGGTACAAATGTATCTGGAGGGCAAAAACAAAGATTATGTATTGCAAGAGCTTTAATAAAACATCCTAAAATATTAATATTAGACGATTCTACATCTGCGGTAGATACAAAAACAGATTCTTTAATTAGAAAAGCTTTTAGAGAAGAAATTCCAGATGTTACAAAAATTATTATTGCACAAAGAATTTCTTCAGTAGAAGACTGTGATAAAATAATCGTTATGGAAGAGGGAAAAATAAATGGGGTTGGAACACATGAAGAATTATTGAAATCAAATAGTATTTATAGAGAAGTATATGAATCTCAAGTGAAAGGAAGTGAGTAGTTTGAAGAAAAATAAAATAAAAAAAGGTACAATTAAAAGATTATTAAGTTACGTAACTAAAAAATATAAAAAACAATTTATAGTTGTATTTATTTGTATTATTATTAGTAGTATAGCAAACGTAGCTGGCTCGCTATTTTTGCAAATATTAATAGATGATTATATAACACCGTTACTTGGAATGAAAAATCCAGTATTTACAGGACTTTTAAAAGCTATTGGAATTATGGTATGTATATACGTTTCAGGAATTCTTACAAGCTACTTATATAATAGGATTATGGTAAATATTTCTCAAGGTGTATTGAAAACGATTAGAGATGAGATGTTTTCAAAAATGCAAGCTCTTCCTATTAAGTATTTCGATACACATACACATGGAGATATTATGAGCCATTATACAAACGATACAGATACTTTAAGGCAAATGATTTCTCAAAGTTTACCACATATAATATCTGCAAGTATTTCAATTATTGCAATTCTTTGTGGATTATTATACTTAAGCCCATTCTTAACAATTTTTGTTGTAATATTTTCAATTATAACAGTTGTAATTACTAAACAAATTGCAGGTAAAAGTTCAAAATATTATATAAATCAACAAACATCTTTAGGAAAAGTAAATGGCTATATAGAGGAAATGTTAAATGGTCAAAAAGTAGTAAAAGTATTTACACATGAAGAAAAAGCAAAAGAAGAATTTGATAAAATAAATGATAAATTAAATGAAGATATGTATAAAGCTAATAAATATTCAAATATTTTAATGCCAATAGCAAACAACTTAGGAAATTTGCAATATGTAGTAATTGCAATATTAGGAACAGTACTAGCTTTAAATGGAAATTTATCATTAACTATAGGAACTATTGTATCTTTCTTACAATTAACAAGAAACTTTACACAACCAATAAATCAAGTTATGAATCAAATGAATTCGATCATAATGGCGTTGGCAGGAGCAAGTAGAATATTTGAAATGATGGACGAAGAACCAGAAGTAGATAATGGATATGTAACGTTAGTAAATGTAAAAAAAGAAAATGGGAAATTGGTAGAAGTACCAGAAAGAACTGGAATGTGGGCTTGGAAGCATCCGCATCATAATGGGGAATTAGAATACGTAGAATTAAAAGGTCATATAGAATTACAAAATGTTGATTTCGGATATGAGGAAGGAAAATTAGTACTTTATGATATTAGCTTATACGCAAAGCCAAGTCAAAAAATAGCATTTGTTGGTGCGACAGGTGCAGGAAAAACTACAATTACAAATTTAATAACTAGATTTTATGATATAGAAGATGGAAAAATAAGGTATGACGGAATAAATATAAATAAAATAAAAAAGGCAGATTTAAGAAAATCTCTAGGAATGGTATTACAAGAAACTTGCTTATTTACAGGAACAATTAAAGAAAATATAAAATACGGAAAAGAGGACTCAACAGACGAAGAAGTAATAGAAGCGGCAAAACTTGCAAATGCACATAGTTTTATAGAAAGATTACCAAATGGCTACGATACAATGTTAACTGGAAATGGTTCAGAATTATCACAAGGACAAAGACAATTATTATCAATAGCAAGAGTTGCTATTAGTAATCCGCCAGTTATGATATTAGATGAGGCAACTTCTAGTATAGATACTAGAACAGAAAAAATAGTTCAAGATGGTATGGATAAATTAATGGAAGGCAGAACTGTATTTGTAATAGCACATAGATTATCAACAGTAAGAAATTCAAAAGCAATTATGGTTATTGATCATGGAAAGATTATAGAAAGAGGAGATCACGATGACTTAATTGCACAAAAAGGCTATTATTATCAATTATATACAGGAGGATTTGAATTGGAGTGAAATTAGTACTCGAATATTAAGATTTTAATCAATTTTGTTGTAAAAGAATATATATTTTGGTATAATATATATAGTTTATAAATAAGAACGAATTGAAAGTGAGGAAAAATATGAATAATATAGATTTAATGAATTATTGTTGGATAGTTCTGATGAAGACTATAATGTAATGCAAGTATTATATAATAATAAGAAAAATACTTGGTGTTTGTTTTTAGGACATTTAGTAATAGAGAAACTTTTAAAAGCTTTATATGCTAAAAATAACAAAAGTGCTCCACATGCTCCTAAAAGCCACGATTTACTGTATTTAATAGAAAAAATAGGATTAGATATAACAGATGAACAAGAAAATTTGTTAAATACAATAACTAAATTTAATATGAGTGCTAGATATGATGATTATAAGAAAGAATTTTATTTAAAATGTACAGATGATTATACAAAAGAACAAATTGAAAATATAGAGGAGGTTAGGAAATGGCTAAAAAATCTATTAATGACAAAATGATAATGGAAATAGTGCAAAAATATGTGAAAAAAATTTGTGAAAATTATAATGTCTATGCAATTATATTGTTTGGTTCTTATGCAAAAGGAAATGAACATAAAGATAGTGATATAGACATAGCAATCATTACAGATGATATTAAAAGCGATATATTTGATGAAGAAGTAGAATTAATGAAATTAAGAAAAGGAATTGATTATAGGTTAGAGCCACACATAATTAGAATTGAAGATTATAAAAATGCGGAAACTCCTTTTATTCAGGAAATAATTGATACAGGAATAAAGGTTGCTTAAAATTTTTAGATTTCTATAAATAAGGAGTTATTGTATATGAAAGATTTTAGAATAGAAAAATTAGCAAATAATTTATTAACTTATTCAGTAAATATAAAAAAGAATGATAATATATTAATTGAAGTATTAGGAGAAGATGGTATTCCACTTGCTAAAGAATTAATAAAAAAAGCAGAAGAATTAGGAGCAAAGCCATATTTTAATATAGTAAATTATGAGTTGTTAAGAGTAATGTTACAAAATGGAACGGAAGAACAAATAAAATTATATGCAAAACATGATAGCCAAAGAATGAAAGATATGGATGCATATATTGGTATAAAAGCTGTTTCAAATACATCTGAATTAAGTGGAATTTCAAAAGAAATAATGGGATTATATAATAAATATTATACAACACAAGTCCATTTTGAAGAGAGAGTTAAAAATACAAAATGGTGTATATTAAGATATCCAAATGATTCAATGGCACAAATGTGTAAAATGAATAAAGATGAATTTGAAGAATTTTTCTTTAATGTATGTAATTTAGATTATTCTAAAATGTCTAAAGCAATGGATTCTTTAAAGGAATTATTAAATAAAACAGATAAAGTTCATATTTTAGGAGAAGGAACTGATTTAACATTTAGTGTGAAAGGAATACCAGCAGAAAAGTATATGGGAACATTTAATATACCCGATGGAGAAGTAGCCACTGCTCCTATAAAAAATAGTGTTAATGGATATATAACATATAATACTGAAACAACGTATAATGGAATTTTATTTAACAATATAAAATTTGAATTTAAAGATGGAAAAATTATTAAAGCAACATCAAATAAAACTAAAGAATTAAATGAAATACTAGATACAGACGAAGGAGCAAGATATATAGGAGAATTTGCACTTGGGTTAAATCCATATATTGAAAAGCCAATAGGAGATACTTTATTTGATGAAAAAATAAAAGGTAGTTTTCATTTTACACCAGGTGATTCACTTGAAGAAAGCGATAATGGAAATAGATCAAGTATTCATTGGGATATTGTAAATATACAGAGACCAGAATATGGAGGCGGAGAAATATATTTTGACGATGTATTAGTAAGAAAAGATGGGCTTTTTGTATTGCCTGAATTAGAATGTTTAAATCCGGAAAATTTAATATAATTAAAAAATTCAGCTCATAAGAGTTGGATTTTTTAGTTTATTAAATTTAATTAAAAAAGAAATAAGCATAATTTTTATTTCCTAAAATCCAAGCATTATTTTTCTGAATTTGTTCAAGTTCAAATTTACTTATTTTTAGATCGTTTATATAACTTGAAGTATTAGATAGTGGTTTTGTTGAGATGATTCCTCTTTTTATGATAGGAATTGAATTTGGTGTTAATGCCAAAATAAAAAAGTTGGTTAAATTTAAGTCTTGTGACCAAGGAATCGTAAAAGAAATTTGTATTTTTTCTAGTAAAGTACCTTGAGATTTAGTATTGTATAAGTTTATATAGCCAATTGCTTTTTCACACTCTAAGGTTCCTTCATAGTAATAAGCCGTTTCTTCAGCATAATTCTTAATATTTTTTATACCATTATAAAAATTAATTAGTATATTTCTAACATCTTCGTATGTTGAGTTTCCTTCTTCTGAATCGTTATTAAATTCATTCAAATTTCTAGATAGTCTTTTTATTAGAGCTTTTAATGTTATTTCCTCTTTTAAACTTCTGGCAATTTCACTTAAAAGGCAAGAATTACTTGCGATTACCCCATATAACATTTCAAATATAAAATCTCTTTTCTTCTTTTTATCGATTCCCTCTGAAATTTTTTTTGAAAAATTTTTAATTTTCTCTTCCATATTACTAATTATTTTGGTATAATTATTCATAAGATGACACGCTCCTTTTTTATTGTTTTGGTAAATTTATTATATCAAAGGAGCGATAAAATGTCATCTTATTTTTATTAAATTTTTAATATTTTTAGTAATTTTTCTAATATTTTTTTCTATATCAAATTTTGGGTTTCAAAAAATGGGGAAACTCCTTAAAATTTTTTGAATTTACTGTAAGTTATTTGATAAATTGAATATTAAAAGAGAAATTTTGACAATATAGTAATTTTGTAGTATAATTAAAGGTGTAGGGAGTGAGAAATATGAGATATAGATTTTCAGAAGGAACAAGAATTAATGAATTAAGAGAACAATCTAAAAAGAATGAAGCAGGAAGGTTTATTGACAAGTTTGAATTACTTAGAGGTAACATAAAAAAGAGGGCAGAATTAAATACGGAAGTATCTGAACAGAAACAGCAAAAGGAAGAAACAATGGTGGAAAGGGTAAAGAGATTGTTAAAAGAAAATAAAGAGAAACAATTTAAGGAAGTGTCTGAACAGAAACAGTCAAAAGAAGAATCAACAGTAGAAATGGCAAGGAGATTGTTTGCTGAAGTAAATGAAGATAAAGAAAAACAATTTAAAGAAGTGGAAGTTGACAAGAAGCAAGAATATATTAATGCTAAAAAAGCCAAAATTGAAGAAAGGTATAAGATGGCACGTAAGGAGTATTTGGCGAGTGTTGAAGAGTTAAAACAAAGAGAACAGGCTTTAGATCATGAGACTGATAAAGAGCAAATAAAATTAATTAGAGACGAAATTCATGATTTTAGCATACAAAGAGTATATTATAATTTGCGTAGAGAGTTAGAGTTAGCAGAGTTAGAATATGAAGTTAATAAAAATGGAGATAGAAATTTTTTCGAACATCTTGAAGAATTAAGAAAACAATTTGCTGAAGTAAAAAAACAATATCATGAGATGAGAATTAGAAAAGAATATGAAAAACTTGTAAGTGAAAAACAGAAAAATGATATTTTAAAACAAACTGAAAAAGTTGAACCTAAAAATGATTTTAGAGAAGGTCTGAAAGTAGAAGTTAATAATGCAAAGCAAAATGTTCAATCAAATAATAGAGGAAATATAAAAAAAGAATTTAAAGAAGTAGATGATGGATATTTGCGTTTATTAACAAAGCAAACTGGTGATACTGTAAAAAGTGAAATTGTGTTAGGTTCTGAAAACTATATTGGAAATGAGTATGGTACGTGGTTAATAAATGGTGAAAGTAAAATTTTTCATTTAATGCCATTGTATGAAAGAGAAACAAAAAATGGTAAAGTAGTTAAAGAATTTGAAAAAGGTCAATTTGGTTCTGAAAGAACTTTTGAAGCGAGTTATGATGGAAATAATTATAATACAGTAGAGGTAAAAAAGACATCAATTTTTGGAAAAGATGATAATGGTTTGGATTTGTATGATGATAAAAATATAATAGGAAAACGTGAAGCAACAAAAACTACGGTTTGTCGTCAAGATAAAAATGGAGCAAAATATAAGAAAGATACTTATACAAGGGTTTCTAAATATGATGATTCAACTATTTTTGAAGCGGAAACTAATTGGATAAATATTGAAAGTAAAATGGGAAATCAATGCGAAGTGTCTTGGGTTGAAAAAATAAATGGTAAGCCAATAATTTCAGTTTTACAAAAAAATGGTATAACTACATTAACAAGATATACTCCAGATGGTGAAGAACTTCGTAGTTTTAGATACGATAGCGAAGGAAAACCTATGGATAAAATGAAAATACCTACAAGAGATGCAAATGGAAAATACGGATATATAGAACAACCATATTGTTTCCCAGGTGGTGTGGGAAATATAGGATATGAAAATCTTGAAAGCATAGATTTTTCCGATCCACAATGGTTAGGAAATATAATGACATCAGATTTTGTAAATGATTTGAATCCTAAAAAAGATAAAGAAGTTAATGTTGCTTTCCTTTCTACTCAATATGTAAAAGAACACAAAGAATATTTAGACAAAATGGAAAAAGAAAATCAAGTTGTTAAAGATGACTGGAGCAGATAACTTTTATATTAAATAGGAGATGTTTGTAATGAAAGAGAAAAATATTAGAGAATTGGAAATATTAGTAAAACAAAATAATTCAGAGGCTATATATGAATTGGGAGAAAGGTATTATTTTGGCAAGGGTGTAGAAATAGATTATGAAAAAGCAAAAATGTATTATGCGAAAGCAGAATATTTAGGGAATTATAAAGGGAAATATGCTATAGGAAGAATGTATTATTTTGGTAAAAGTTTCGAAAAAAACTATGAAAGAGCATATAATATTTTTAATGAATTAACAATTAAATATGATGACCAATATTCTAAATATTATCTTGGTGAAATGTATTATTTTGGTAAATATGTAGAAAAAAATTATGAAAAAGCCTATAATATATTTAATGAATTAGCAACTAAATATAATGACGATTGGGCTAAATATTATCTTGGTGAAATGTATTATTTTGGTAAGTATGTAGGAAAAGATTATGGAAAAGCATATGATCTATTTAATGAATTAGCAACTGAATATAATGATGATTGGGCTAAATATTATCTTGGTGAAATGTATTATTTTGGTAAGTATGTAGGAAAAGATTATGAACAAGCGAAAATTTTATTTGAGCAAGTAAAAAATGGATATGATAAAGTTAATGCAGAATATTATTTAGGAAAAATTTTTGAAAATGGTGGTTATGGTGTTACACAAAATTTTGAAAAAGCAGAGGAATATTTTAGAAAAATAGAAAAAGATATATGTACAACATTAATTTGTTATGTTTTAGGAATAGAATATTTAGCAAAATTTTCTTTAAGCGATATTGTTAATCGTGATATGGTGACTGTAAAAGAGTGTATGTCTTCATTTGATTCACCAAAGCATTCGGCTAATGTATATTATAAAAGATGGAAAAATATTTCAGAAGATGCTTATAATGATATTATAGAAAGATTAAAGGTGAAAATAAGTAAATATAATGGTTATTTAGAAAAAGCCTTTACACTTATTACAAATGAAGAGATTTTGGAATTAATTGTGGATTGTATAGTTGATGCTGATAATGATTCTGAGGTGGAAGAAGTAAAACAAGAATTAAATAAATTGATAGAAGAATTCAATAGTACAGAATAGAATATTAAGGTATAGATAAAAATTGTAGTGAAACAAAAATATTTTAAATTCACTACAATTTTTTTGTTAATAAAATTAATTATTTAAGTTGTTAATTTCCACTCCATATTTCACGCCGAGCGAGTGAAATAAAGCATTTAAATATAATTCCATTTCGCAAGATATGTCAATCATTTTATCTAATTTATCAACATCTTCTTCATCAAGTTTTTTACGAAGTTCATCTTGTAATTTAGTAAATTCTTTATCTAATTCATCATATCTTTCAATTTTTTTATATTATCAGTGTGAATATTGAGAATGTCAGTTAAATGTTTTTTAGAAAATAGATATGTATTATTTTGTAATTCTTTTGTTTCCATACTTTTGCCTCCTTCCTTGTTTTTTTCTTGTAAAATAAATTTTTCAATAAAAGATAATGTCGTTTTAGCAAAAACTAAATCTTTATCGCTAAAATTTTGGTGATAATTAAGCATTATGAAACTTCCTATAATGGAGTTGTCTATGTAAATTGGAAGAATAATTTGAGACTTCCAATGTATATTTAAAAATCTATCTTCTATAATATTAACAATGTTATTTGAAGAATTTCTTAAAATATAAGGTTGAGTAGTATTAAATACTTTATTAGAAAAATCTAATAGAATTTCTAATAGTTCTCTGCTAATTTCAAGTTTCTCTTCATTGTGTCTGCATTTAGTAGTAAATAAAAGAATATTTTTTAAATCTGTTATATAGAAAGCATTATTAGAAAGTTGTGATGAACTTGCTAAAAATTCTTTTAAAGAATCGTTTATAAACATTATTTCACCTCCATTGACAATATTATATACATATTTTTATTAAAAGTCTAACCTTTTTATCATCTTTTAAGATGAAATAAAAACAGTATTTTAAATTTATATAATAAAGTATAATAATTTTACTACTACAAGAGTATATGGAGGTTTATATATGAACAATGTTTACAAGTTATATAAAATTACAAATGAAAGAGTTAAGAAATCTATAAATATTGAAGAACTTGCGAAAATATAAAAGATATTAATACAAATAAAATTTTTGATAGATTTTATAGAGAAGACAAATCAAGAAGTAAAACGAAAGAAGGATATGGAATACGGTTTATCTATTGCTAAATCTATAGTAGAACTTCATAAAGGAAAAATATCAGCAGAAATTAATAAGGAGAATATGATTTGTTTTACTATAGTAATATAAAGTTGAAAAAAATCCAGCTCATAAGAGTTGGATTTTTTCTAGTGAAGTTAATTAGAATATACGTCAAAATAGTTACATAAATTTTCCGAAAATATCACAAGTGTATTTACAAACACATTAGTACATGTTAAAATAATAAATAATTAAAGCCGTCCAGCTTATAAAGTTGGATTTTTTTCTAAAATTTGAAACTTTTTAATTTTTGGTGAGTATGTAATATTAAAGGTAGGTAAAAAAGAATGGATATAGATAAAGAATTATATATAGAATATTTAAACGGTAATAAAGAAGCCTTTGAAACACTTTATTTAAAATACAAAGATAAAATCAAATATTTTATTTTTAACATAGTAAAAGATTATGAAAAAGCAGAAGATATTACCCAAGAGGTATTTATTTCTATTTTAAATAATAAATACAACGAAAATGAAGGATGTTTCAAATATTACATATATATGGTAGCTAAAAACAAGGCGATTTCATACTTAAACACTGAAAATAGAAGAAGTAATATAACTGAAAAATATTTAACAAATCCTTTAGAAGATGATAAAAATGATGTATTAGATTTAATAATAAAAGAAGAGAATAAAAAAGAGATAATAGAAGCAATAAATTTAATAAATGAAAAATATAGAAGTGCGATGTATCTTGTAAAAATAGAAGAGTTCTCATATCAAGAAACTGCAAATATTCTTAATATAACAATACAAGATGTAAAAAATTATGTTCATAGAGGTAAAAAAGAATTAAGAAAAATATTAATAAAGAAAGGATTTGATAATATGAGTAAAGGTTCAAAAATCTTAATAACAGTCTTATGTTTAGGCATCTTAGTTACAGGAAGTGTTTATGCAGTGAAATTTGTTTACGAAAAATTACAAGAAAAAGCAACTTTAATCCCAACAATTACAAGTGAATTAGGGAATAAGAATGATGTGTGGGTAGGTACATTCCAAATAGCTTGGAATGAATTTATGGATGAAAGAGTAAAAGAAACTGTAGAATTTGAAGGAGAAAATTCAGAATTAGTAAACGAGCTGAATAAACAATTATTCACAAAAGATATGATATCAAGTGAAGATTATTACATAAAAATAGGAGAAACTACAGAACAATTAAAAGAAGAAATTGCAAGAGATATAGAAGAAAAATTCGGAATAACAAACTCTCCAACGTTAAATGAAATTAACTTTAATCTGATAAATGGATATACTATTTATACTATGTTATATAAGAAATTTAATTTTTTGACGCCATTTGACAGAATACATGATATGAGTTTTAATGGTAGTGAAGAAACTGTAATGTATTTTGGAATTAATAATGCAAGTGATGATGAATTAAGAAATAACGTTGAAGTATTATTCTATAACAATAGTTCAGACTTTGCGGTAAAATTAAAAATTAAAGAAAATGAAGAAGTAATCTTATATTGCAATAATACTAATCTTTCTTTTAATGATTTATATAAAGAATTAAACGAAAAAACAACAGCATATACAGGTGATAGAAATTTATCAGAAGGTGAACCACTAAGCATACCATACATAAATATAGACACAAATATTGAGTATAACGAATTATGTAATAAAATAATAAGAAATGCAGAAGGATTATATATAGCAAATGCTATACAAAATCTGACTTTTATATTAAACGAAACAGGTGGAAATTTAATTAGTGAAGCAGGAATCAAAGACCAATATCAATCAGTTTCTATAAACACAAGGTCTTTTCATTATACTAAACCATTTGTATTATTCTTGAAAGAAGCGGATAAAGAAAAGCCATACTTTGCTTTAAAAATAAACAATATAGACGTATTAGCGAAAAGTGAAGAATTATAATATAATAAAATTTTTTAATAAATGTAGTAAAAGTTTAATTTTAATGTTATAATAAATATACAGAGTGAAAAATATTAAAAAAGGAGTAGAAAATATATGAATAAAGAAATATATACAATAAGTGAAATAAAGCAAATTTTAAAAGAAATATTAAAAAGTATGCCCGTATATAAAGTTGTATTGTTTGGTTCTTATGCAAAAAATAAGGCAACACCTGATAGTGATTTAGATTTTATAATTGATACAAATGAGGAATTAATGGGATTTAGATTATATAGTCTAATTACAATGATAGAAGAAAAATTTAATAAAAGTGTAGATGCTTTTGAAAAATCAGAAATTATAGAAAATTCAAAAATAGATAAAGAAATAAAAGAAACAGGGGTTATTGTGTATGAAAAATAAAGAATTAAAAGAAGATATTCAAAAGATTTTAAAAGAAGAGAAAATTGACTAATATAACTTTATATTATATCCAACTTGAAAAAGAATTAAGAAAAATATTAATAAAGAAAGGATTTGATAATATGAGTAAAGGTTCAAAAATCTTAATAACAGTCTTATGTTTAGGCATCTTAGTTACAGGAAGTGTTTATGCAGTGAAATTTGTTTACGAAAAATTACAAGAAAAAGCAACTTTAATCCCAACAATTACAAGTGAATTAGGGAATAAGAATGATGTGTGGGTAGGTACATTCCAAATAGCTTGGAATGAATTTATGGATGAAAGAGTAAAAGAAACTGTAGAATTTGAAGGAGAAAATTCAGAATTAGTAAACGAGCTGAATAAACAATTATTCACAAAAGATATGATATCAAGTGAAGATTATTACATAAAAATAGGAGAAACTACAGAACAATTAAAAGAAGAAATTGCAAGAGATATAAAAGAAAAATTTGGAATAACGAATTCTCCAGCGTTAAATGAAATCAATTTTAATCCAATAAATGGATATACTATTTATACTATGTTATATAAAAATTTTAATTTCTTAACACCATTTGATAGAATACATGATATGAGATTTAATGGAAGCGAAGAAACTGTAATGTATTTTGGAATTAATAATACAAATGCTGATGAATTAAGAAGTAATGTTGAAGTATTATTTTATAATAACAATACAGATTTTGCAGTAAAGTTAAAGACAAAAGAAAATGAAGAGGTAATCTTATATTGCAACAATACAAATCTTTCTTTTAATGATTTGTATAAAGAATTAAACAAAAAAACAACAGCATATACAGGTGATAGAAATTTATTAGAAGGTGAAGAATTAAGTATACCATACATAAATATAGAGACAAATATAGAGTATAATGAATTATGTGATAAAAGGATAATATACACAAAGACTAAAGTAGACGGAGCAATGTGGATAGCACAAGCAATACAAAATGTAACATTCTCACTAAATGAAAGTGGCGGTAATTTAATAAGTGAAGCTGCGGTAAGAGAACAATCAGATTCAATAGGACTTATGAATACAAGGTCTTTTCATTATACTAAACCATTTGTATTATTCTTGAAAGAAGCGGATAAAGAAAAGCCATACTTTGCTTTAAAAATAAATAACATAGATGTATTAGAAAAAATCGAGATTATTGAATAAAAAGTATTGATATTTTTCTAAAACTTTAGTATAATAGTAATAAGAGTTATGAGAGTTTCACCTTCCATAATTCAAAAGTAACGATTTTTAAATATTTCCCATATATAGGGAACAAAAAAGACTAGAGATAGAGGCTCTAGTCTTTTTACTTCAGTCGAATTTCTCAAGAATTTTGAGTATAAGTACTAAAACTATAACTTTAAGTAACGATTTTAAATATTTCCACATATAATCACCTCCTTTCGGAGTTGTGGAACCAATATATTATATAACAATAATTATATACAATCAACAAAAATTCATAAAACTTTCCAAATTCTATTGAAAACATGAGTAAAATATGATAATATAAAACTATTCGAAAAGAGCGGTAAATACAACAAAAAAGGGGAACGAGAAAGGTAATGAAAAACTTAGTTTTAATAGATGGAAACAGCATACTAAATAGAGCGTTTTATGGAATTATGAATAGCAAGATGTTAACAACAAAAGAGCGGAACGCCAATAAATGCTGTATTTGGATTTTTAGCCATAATGTTTAAAATATTAGAAGATATAAATCCTGATTATATAGCAGTAGCATTCGATTTAAAAGCAAAGACTAAAAGACATTTATTATATGCAGATTACAAAGGAACGAGAAAAGGAATGCCAGATGAGCTAGCTGTACAATTACCAATAATAAAAGAAATATTAGTAGCAATGAATATTGAAATAATAGAAAAAGAAGGATATGAAGCTGATGATATATTAGGAACATTAGCTAAATTTGCAGTTAAAGAAAACATAAATGTAACAATATTAACTGGAGATAGAGATTATTTTCAATTAGCAGAAGATAATATAACAATAAGGATACCTAGAACTAAACAAGGGAAAACAGAAACAGAAGATTACGACAGAAATAAGGTATTAGAAGTATACGGTATAGAACCAATAAAATTAATAGAAGTAAAAGGATTAATGGGTGACGCCTCAGATAATATCCCAGGAGTTCCAGGTGTTGGAGAAAAAACAGCATTAACTTTAATAAAAGAATATGGAAGTATAGATAATATATATAAAAGTTTAGAAGAAGGTAAAGAAAGTAAAGAGATAAAAGGAAAATTAAAAGAGAAATTAGAAGAAAATAAAGAGCTAGCATATTTATCACGAACATTAGGAGAAATAGATATAAACGCAGATATAGAAAAAGATTTAGATAAATTAAAAAATGAAGAATGGGATTATGAAGCAGTATATGAAATATTTAAAACATTAAGTTTTAATAAATATATTGAAAGATTTAATTTGCAAAAATATGCTTTAAGTTCAGGTGAAGAAAAAGAAGCCATAAATGAAGAAATAATCGTAAAAGAAAATACTACAACAGAAGAAATAAAAGCATTAATATCAAGCATAAAAGAAAATAAAAGAATGTATTTTTATGCAGATATTGTTGAAAAAAAAGACGAAAAATTAATATTAAAAGAAAGTATTTCTGGAATATATGTATATAATGAAAAGGAAAATGTAACATATTATTTAGAAGCTACGAAAATAGCAGAATTAAAAGAAATTTTAGAAGATGCTTCAATTTTAAAAGTAGGTTATAAATTAAAAGAAATATATATAATATTAAAAGAGATAGGTATAAATATAGAAAATATAATGTTTGATATTTCTGTTGCAAGTTATATATTAAACGCTACAGAGACAAAATATAATATAGAAAAAGTAATTGAAAATAATTTAGATATAAATTTAGACGTATACGAAAAAGTAGAAAATGGCGAAGCTAACGAAGATAAACAACTAGATTTATTTAGTATGAATAGTGAGCCAGAAGAAAATAAGAGCAAATTTAAATATATATATGGCGTTTTTGCATATGCAATATTCAAATTGCATGGTGTTTTAACAGAAAAATTAAAAGAAACAGAACAATTAGACCTTTTTACTAATATAGAAATGCCATTAACAGAAGTAATTGCAGAAATGCAATTAAACGGAATATATGTAGATAAAAAAGAATTAGAAAACTTTGGAAATGATTTAAAAATAAGAATAAAAGAATTAACTAAAGAAATACATGAATTAGCAGGAGGAATAGAATTCAATATAAGTTCAACTAAACAGTTAGGAGAAGTATTATTTGAAAAACTACAGTTGCCTGCTCAAAAGAAAACTAAAAGTGGATATTCAACAAGTGTAGAAGTTCTAGAAAAATTAGTAGACCAACATCCTATTATAGAAAAGATTTTAGAATATAGGCAATTAGTAAAACTAGATACAACTTATGTAGAAGGCTTAATACCATGTATAAACCCAGTAACACATAAAATACATTCAACATTTCATCAAACAGTAACAGCAACAGGAAGAATAAGTAGTACAGATCCAAACTTGCAAACAATACCAACTAGATTAGAATTAGGAAGAAAATTAAGAAAAGTATTTAAAGCAACCGAAAATAATATATTCGTAGATGCCGACTACTCACAAATAGAATTGAGAGTATTAGCACATATATCACAAGACCAAACAATGATAGAATCATTTAATAATAATGAGGATATTCATAAACAAGTTGCATCTAAAGTATTTAAAGTACCTTATGACAAAGTAACAAAAGAAGAAAGAAGCGCAGCAAAAGCTGTTAATTTTGGTATAGTATATGGAATAAGCGATTACGGATTAGGAGAACAATTACATATACCAAGAAAACAAGCAAAAGAATATATAGAACAATATTTGAAAAAATATAAAGGCATAAAAGAATTTATGACAAACGTAGTAAAAGAATGTAGAGAAAGAGGATATGTAGAAACATTATTTAAAAGAAAAAGAAATGTTGACGAATTAAAATCTAAAAACTTTAATATAAGACATTTTGGAGAAAGAGTAGCAATGAACACATCTATACAAGGCACAGCAGCAGATATAATGAAAATTGCAATGATAAATGTATATAAAAGACTAAAAAAGGAAAAACTACAAGCAAAATTAATATTACAAGTACACGATGAAATTATGGTAGAAACTTTAGAAACAGAAAAAGAATTAGTAAAACAAATAGTAAAAGAAGAAATGGAAAACGCTGCAAAATTAAGTGTGGAATTAAAAGTAGATGTGGAAGAAGGAAAAGACTGGTACACAGCAAAATAATTTGTTATAAACTACAATTAAAATAGTAACTCTTGATATATAGCTATTTTTAGTCAAAACATAGCTTGGGCGACACAATCCGGGTCTTGACTTGCAAATAGCTATATATCAAGATTGAATATAAATAAACAGTATTAATAAGTGCAAGGAGAATATTTTGAAAAAAAGTATAAAAATTTTAATAATAATATTGTTAATAATATTATTCATATGTTTCATATTATTTAAAGTAATAAAAATACAAGATAAAATATTAGCAATATTTTATAAAAAAGAATACAATGAATACGTTGAAAAATATGCCAAAGAATATGGCGTAGATGAAAATTTAATATATTCAATTATAAAAAATGAAAGTAAGTACGATGCAAATGCAGTATCTTCAAGTGAAGCAAAAGGGCTTATGCAGATAATGGATAATACAGTAAAAGATATTGTAAATGGAATAGAAGAATTAGAATATAACACAATAAACATTTTCGATCCTGAAACGAATATACATTTAGGAACGAATTATATATCGGAATTGTTAAGAAAATATAATAATGTCGTACCAATAGCAGTAGCCGCATATAATGCAGGAATAGGAAATGTAGATAAATGGATAGAAAATGGAACAATAAAAGAAGACGGAAGTAATATAGAAAACATACCTTTTAAAGAAACAAATATATATGTAAGAAAAGTTCTAAGAGATTATAAGATATTTAAAGAATTATAATATAGTATAAGGAGTATAAATGCAAGAATTAGAAGGACAGATAGCAGAAATAATATTTAGAAATGAAACAAATGGTTACACAGTTTGCATATTTGACTTAGAAAAAGCAGGAAGTATTACTGCAGTGCGGATATTTGCCATTTATAGAAAAAGGAGACACTTTAAAGATAGTAGGGCAAAACACTGTGCATAGAGATTATGGAGAGCAATTCAAAATAGAGACATTTGAGAAAATAATGCCTAAAACAGCAGCTGGTTTAATAAATTATTTAGCTAGTGGTATTATAAAAGGTATAGGACCTGCAACTGCTAAAAGAATTGTAAAAAAATTTGGCGAAGAAACTTTAATGGTTATGAAAACTGAGCCAGATAGGTTGGCTACAGTAAAAGGAATATCTAAAGATAGAGCTATTGAAATTTGTGAAGAGTTTGTTCAAAAATGGGACTTGTGGGAAATTGTTACTTTCCTAGAAAATTATGGTATTGGCGCTAAAAATGCGCAAAAAGTATATCAAGAACTAGGACCAACTGCAATTAGAATTATAGAAAGTAATCCTTACGTTTTAATAGATATAGTATATAATGTAGATTTCAAACAAATAGATAAAATGGCAATGCAGATGGGAATAGAGAGTAATTTTAAAGCAAGGATAGAAGCAGGAATTAAATATGCATTAGTAACTGCAAGCAATAATGGGAATTCTTGTGTTGTAAAAGAAAATTTAATACAATATGTAAAAGAATTATTACAAGTAGAAAGCGATGTGGTGGAAAATGAACTTATAAATTGTAGAGTAAACGGCATAATAGTAATAGACGAATTTGAAGACCAAGAATGGGTATTTTTGAAATCTTTTTATAAGGTAGAAGAAAATATATCAAAAAAAATAGAAAAAATGTTATCTGAACCTAATTACAAAAAAGTAAAAGAATTCGATAAATATTTAAAAGAAACTGAAAAAGAAAATACCTTAAAATTATCAGAAATGCAATTAAAAGCTATAGAAACTGTAAATGAAAATAATATTACAATTATAACTGGTGGACCAGGTACACGGAAAGACAACAATAATAAAATTCATTATAGAAATATTTAAAAAAGATTCTAAAAAAGTATCTCTTTGTGCACCAACAGGGAGAGCAGCAAAAAGAATGACTGAAACAACAGGAGAAGAGGCTAAAACTATTCACAGATTATTAGAGTTAGTAAATATACAAGATGAAAATTATTTAGAAAATATAGAAACTGATGTTAAAAACATAAATTCAGATGTAGTAATCGTAGACGAAATGTCTATGGTAGATATGTTTTTAATGAATTATTTAATGAAAGGAATATCTAGTACAACTAAGTTAGTATTAGTTGGCGATATAAATCAATTAGCTTCAGTAGGGCCAGGACTTGTATTACAAGATTTAATAGAATCTGATATAATACCTACAGTAAAATTAAATACAATATTTAGACAAGCTGCTCAAAGTAAAATTATTATGAATGCACATAATGTAAATTCTGGGGTATCTTTTTTGAAAAAGGAAGAACAAAAAGGCTTAAAAAACGATTTCTTTTATATGAATATTTCTAATACAAACGATATATTAGAAAACGTACTTTCTTTATCAACATCACGTTTGAAGAATTTTGGAGATTACGAATTTTTTAAAAATATACAAGTAATAACACCAACGAGAAAAGGCAATTTAGGGATAAAAGAATTAAATAAATCTTTACAAAATGTTTTAAACCCACCATCACAATTAAAAAGAGAAAAGCATTATGGAGACACAATATTCAGAGAAGGAGACAAAGTAATGCAAATAAAAAACAACTACGATATAGGATGGGTTAATAAAGAAAACAGTAAAATTATAGGACAAGGTATATTTAATGGTGAGTTTGGTATAATAAGAAGTATAGATAATTCAGAAAAAACTATAAAAATAGAGTTTGATGATGATAAAGAGGCATGTTATGAATTTTCAGACTTAGAACAACTAGATTTAGCATATGCAATTACAATACATAAATCACAAGGTAGTGAATTTGATGTTGTAATATTAGTAATTTCATCAAGTTCACCAAAATTGCTAACAAGAAATTTACTATATACGGGAATAACAAGAGCAAAAGAATTATTAATAGTAATAGGAAATGGAAAAATATTAGAATTTATGATACAAAATGTACATACAAAAATAAGAAATACTGGGCTAAAAGAAAAATTAAAACGCTTAGATAATAAAAATGAAGGAGAATAATGTATGGAAAAGAATTGGTTTAATAAAAGTATAGAAGAAGTAAAAAATGAATTAAACACAAATTTAGAAACTGGTTTAAGTAATGAGGAATATTTAAAATCTTTATCTAGATATGGTAAGAATGAATTAAAAGGTAAAAAGAAAAAATCAACATTACAAAAATTCTTTGAACAATTTAAAGATTTTATGATAATTGTATTAATAATTTCTGCTATTGTTTCAGGAATAGTAGGAGTTATTGAAGGGGAAGGAATTACAGATTCAGTTATTATTTTACTTGTAGTTGTTGTAAATGCAATTATTGGAGTATTACAAGAAAATAAAGCAGAGAAATCTTTAGAAGCATTACAAAAGTTGAGTAGCCATACTGCAAAAGTTATAAGAGATGGTAAGATGACTGTAGTAGAGTCTAAAGAGCTTGTTCCAGGAGATTTAGTAGTTTTAGATACTGGAGATTTTGTACCAGCAGATTTAAGAATAGTAGAAGCTATAAATTTAAAATCTCAAGAATCTGCATTAACAGGTGAATCTGTACCAGTAGATAAAAATACAGATGTTGTTGAGGGCGAAGTTGGTATTGGTGATAGAACAAATATGTTGTTCTCTTCTAGCTTAATTACTTATGGTAGAGGAAAAGCTATAGTTGTAAATACAGGAATGAATACAGAAGTAGGTAAAATCGCTAATATTATAAATACAACTATAGATACAGCAACTCCACTCCAAAATAAATTAAATAAATTACGGAAAAACATTAGGAATTGCAGCGTTATTAATTTGTATTATAATATTCATAGTAGGTTTCTTATATGGTAAAGAACCAATCCATATGTTTATGACAGCTGTAAGTTTAGCGGTGGCAGCTATTCCAGAAGGCTTACCAGCTGTTTCTACAATAGTTTTAGCAATAGGCGTTCAAAGAATGGTAAAGAAAAATGCAATAGTAAAAAGTTTACCAGCAGTAGAAACTTTAGGAAGTGCAACAGTTATATGTTCTGATAAAACAGGTACATTAACACAAAATAAAATGACTTGTTTAAGAGTATTTTACAATAATAAGGTAGAAGAAATTAAAAATATAAAAGAAGTAGATGGAGAACTTGCAAATTTATTAAATAATTGTATCTTATGTAATGATTCAAAATTATCAAGTGATGGTACTTTAGCAGGTGACCCAACAGAAACTGCTTTAATAGATTTTGCAAATAAATTAAAAGTTCCAACTCAAAAAATATTAGAAAACTTGCCAAGAGTAGAAGAAGTACCATTCGATTCAGATAGAAAACTTATGACAACAGTTAATAAAGATAATGGAAAATATTTAGTATACACTAAAGGTGGAATAGATGAATTATTATCAAGATGTACTTCTTATATAGTAAATGGAGAAGTAAGATACGATTTGGATAATTACAAAAAAACAATAGCTGTAGAAAATGAAAATATGGCAAAATCAGCATTAAGAGTTTTAGGATTTGCATATAAAGAAATAGACCATATGCCTACAAAAGAAGAAATGCAAAATATAGAAAAAGATTTAATCTTTATCGGTATGGTTGGTATGATAGACCCACCAAGAGAAGAAGCTAAAAAAGCAGTTGCAAAATGTAAAACGGCAGGAATAAAAGTAGTAATGATAACAGGTGACCATAAAATAACAGCAACAGCAATAGCAAGAGAATTAGGAATATTAAAAAATGATGATGAAGCTATAACTGGAAAAGAATTAGAAGCAATGTCACAAGAAGACTTAGAGAAAAACATAAGAAAATATTCAGTATATGCAAGAGTATCTCCAGAACATAAGGTTAGAATAGTAAAAGCATGGCAAAAAAACGGAGAAATAGTAGCAATGACTGGAGATGGAGTAAATGATGCACCGGCATTAAAGACTGCTAATATAGGTTGCTCAATGGGAATAGTAGGAACAGACGTAGCAAAAGAAGCCTCAGATGTAATCTTAACAGATGATAATTTTGCAACAGTAGTATCAGCAGTAGAAGAAGGTAGAAGAATATATAATAATATATTAAAAGCTATACAATTCTTATTAGCAAGTAATATAGGAGAAATAATAGTTATATTTATAGCGATAATGTTTACACCAATAATAGCAAGTGCTGCAGGAATAACCAACATTTCAGAATTAGTGCCGTTATTGCCAATTCATATATTATGGATAAATCTTGTAACAGACTCTTTACCAGCGTTAGCATTAGCAGTAGAACCTGCAAATAAAGATTTAATGAAAAGAAAACCAATAAAACCAAATAAAGGCATATTTACAAAAGGATTAACATTCAGAGTAGCTTACCAAGGCGTTATGATAGGTGTAATAACTTTAATAGCATTTTTAATAGGAATTAACACACCAAATATAGGAGAGCATGAAAGAATTGCGGTTGGACAAACAATGGCATTCGCAACATTAGCATTTGCAGAATTGGTACACGTATTTAATGTAAAAAGCAATAAAGATTCTATATTTAAAGTTGGAATATTAAATAATACAAAATTATTGTTAGCAATAGGAGCTTCAGCTTTAATGATGTTAGCAATATTATTAATTCCTGCATTAAGAGATATATTTAATATAGTAGCATTGCCAACAGAAAACATATTAGAAGTTATATTATTGGCATTATCACCATTAGTAATAGTAGAAATATTTAAATTATTAAAAATAAATACAGCTAAAGATGAAGAATAAAATTAGTATGGAGGTAAAAAGTTAAAAGAATGTTTAACATTCTTTTAACTTTGGATATATTATGAAAATAAAAGTAAATAATGTATATCAAAGAAGAGGAATATCTAAAGTAAAAGTATGTTTAGTAGTATTTTTAGTAATCATTTTCTTAGTAGTTTTAGTATGGCGTATGTATTATGAGAGAATAGAAACTAATACTGTTAGTAGTTTCGCAGAATTTATAGGATATGATGAAGTAGAAAGTGACGAAGGAAATGTAATAAAAGATCTAGAAAATTCTCTTAAAGAAGAATTAGATAAATATATATCTAAAAATAAATATATTCCTAACTTTACAGAAATGAGTATGAATAATATAAACTCAATATATAAATTACCAGAAGATGGTAAAAAAAGAGTATATTTAACATTTGATGATGGACCTTCAAGAGATGTAACACCACTTATATTAGATATTTTAAAAGAAGAAAATATATATGCTACATTTTTCGTATTGGGAACTAAAGTGGAGCAAAATCCAGATATATTAAGAAGAATATATGATGAAGGACATTATATAGCAAATCACGGGTATTCACATGTATATTCAGATATATATGTGAGCAAAGATACTGTTTGGGGAGAGTATAGTGGATGTGAAGAAATTATAAGAAATGCATTAGGAATTCCAGAATATTCAACACATTTATTTAGATTCCCAGGCGGTTCGTCAGGTGGCCCTTATGATGACATAAAAAAGGAAAGTGTAAAAATGTTTGCAGAAAACAATGTTGGTATATTAGACTGGAATTGCTTAACTAGAGATGCAGAAGGAAGTTTTCCTAAAGAAGAATTAGTAGAAAATTTTAAAGAAACCTCAGCAGGAAAAGATAACTTAGTAATATTGATGCATGATGCATCAGGAAAAATATTAGTGCCAGAGGTATTAAAAGAAATAATTACATACTTAAAAAACGAGGGTTACACATTCGGAAATATGAAAGCACTTGTAGAAGGAACAGGGGATTAATTTGCAAATTGACAGTATATTGCAAAAGTGATATAATAATTATATCCTTTAATATATTTGGAGGGTTTATGAAAAAAATTATTACTTTGGCAATGCCTCTTTTTATAATTGCGCAGCTTTCAGGTTGCACTATATTTGAGGAGGAAAACTCTTCCCAGTTACCAATAGAATTTGAGGAGGAGTCCTTTTATGAAGAGGAACTTGAGCTTGAGGATAAATTCTTTGAAGATATGTTAAAGTAATTTTTTCGTAAATTAAAAGTAGACTACCTTATTAGGTAGTCTATGATATTTCTATCTAAAATTTCATTAATTTCTAATTACAGTTCAGTAAAACCTTTATAAAAACTTGATATATAGCTATTTGCAAGTCAAGACCCGGATTGTGGCGCCCCAGCTATGTTTTGACTAAAAATAGCTATATATCAAGTTTTTGCAAAAGTTATATCTCCTATTACTGAATTATAACAATTTCTATTTAAATTTCGTTAAAATTATTGACAAAGCAAATAACCTGACTTTGACATTTTTTGGAAATAAAAAGAAGCCTTAAAGCTAGTAATATCAATAGCTTTGAGGCAGAATT
>CALXUC010000029.1 GCA_944391575.1 uncultured Clostridia bacterium
ACGATAATTAAAGGAATTTGTTCCATCATAATTTCTACCTCTTTCTTTATTTAATTTTCAATGTACAGTAATATATATTTATCAATTATTTCAATTTATATATAAAAACCTACAATATATATTGTAACTTTAATATTGCAAACTGTCAAGTGTTTTGAGAAAAAAAATTAAGAAATTATTTTTTTACAAACATCTACCCACTTTTTATAATCAACTATTTTTTCTAATTCATCTAGCGTTAATTTAATTGCACTATTAGAACTGCCACAAGCAGGATATATTGCATTAAACCTTTTTAATGAATTATCTAAATAAATATCTACATTCTCATTCGCGCCAAACGGGCAAACTCCACCTACTGCATGCCCTACTAAATTTTCAACATCTTCAAATTGTATCATTTTAGCTTTTGTATGAAATTCTTCTTTATATTTACTATTATCAACTTTAGAATCTCCTGCAACTACTATTAATATAGGTTTATTTTCTACAAGAAACGCTAAAGTTTTAGCGATTTCTTCTTCTTTACAATTTATTGCTTTAGCCGCTTCTTCAACAGTTGCTGATGACACCTCAAATTCCATTATTCTATCTTCTAAACCATATTTTTTCAAATATTCTTTTGCTCTTATTAATGACATATTAAAAACCATTCCTTTCTTACTTTGCTCTAAAGGCACACATAGTTATGAAAGTATTTTTTCAGACTAATTCTCCTTTATATTTTCTATTTCATTTAATATATTTTCAATTTTTTCTTTAATATCTTTATTATATTTGGGATGGATACTTATATTTTTAAGATAAGTATTTATGTATATTAAATATAAATCATTCTTAGTAAACACATATTTATTTGCATAATAAATAATTAGCTCCATATTCGCTTCAAACAAATTATTTTTTGCAGCTTTTTGAAATAAATCTATAGCTTTCCCCTCATCTTTTTCAACATTTGCTTCATAATTTCCGTTTAAATAAAAATATTTTGCTAAATTATATTGGCTCCAATTATTAATTAATTTTACAGGAACATTTAAAGCAAGATTATAGTAATAATAAGATTTTTTTAAATCTATATTAGTGCCCATACCTAATCTATAACATTCTCCTACTTTATTACATGCCCAGCTTTCTTCCAAATCGGCACTTTTTATGTAATAATTAAATGCTTTTTCATAATCTTTTTTGCTTTCATATATTTTACCTAAATTATTATAAGAATACACATAATTATGTTTAACAGCTTTATTAAAATATTTTATAGCCTCATCTACATTTTTTTCTTCTAAATAAAGTAATCCTATTGTATTTAAAGCTGCTACACTTCCTAGTTTTTCAGCTTTTTTTAAATATTCCCACGCTAAATTTTTATCTATTTTTTCATTATTATATATATAACCATTTAATAACATTTTTGCGATTAAATAATTTGCTCTAGGATGATTATAATCTGCAGCAATTTTTAGATATTCGTAACTTTTAATATAACGTGGGGTTCCTGCTATTTCTCCATTATATTCCATTATTCCTAATTCAAAACAAGCATATGGATTATGCTCTTCTGCAAGTTTTTTTATAGAATAACTGTAATTTATCCCATCATTAAATTGAATTTTAAGAAATGCTTCTAAATCATTTATAGATATATTTGTGTCAGTTAATATATTTTCTATAGTTTCTTGCACTAAATCGTTTACACATACAGGTTGCTCTTTTTCAAGTACTACATAAAAAATTATTTCTACTATACATTCATATAAATTATTATTACTTAAATACGAATAAATTTTATTTGTAAATTCATTTTTTATTGAAGTATCGTTTTTAGATATATTATATAATTTATTGCATATATTATGAAGCCTTATATTATTATTTATAAAATTAAGCGTTTTATATTCTTCTGTATAAATAAATCCATCTATTATTGAAATTAAGTTTAATACAATGTCTAACATATATAATCTATCTTTTTCATATTTATATTTATGATTATATAAAATTTCTTTATAATCACTACTAATTGTTCTACAACCAATACAATAATTATTTACTGTAGAATCATTTACGCTATCAATATTTAGAATAGTACTAAATATTTCTGATTGGCCTGAAAATGATTTATTTAAAGAATTTTCTTTTATGATTCTACAAAAATTTCCTAATGATAAATGATTATTATTGTTATTCATTTTTATAAATTGTTTACTCATCATTTTGCCTCCTTCAAAATTATACCATTAAATTGAATTTTTTTAAATAGAATTAAGAAAAAAATTACGAGTATTTGTCACAATTCAGTAAGAGTTTGCAAAAACTTGATATATAGCTATTTGCAAGTCAAGACCCGGATTGTGGCTCCCTAGCTATGTTTTGACTAAAAATAGCTATATATCAAGTTTTTATAAAAGTTTTACTGAACTATAACGAGTATTTTGTGTGGATTTTTCATTTTGCTGTGGAATAATGTATATAGTATTTTTTAAATAATAAAATTATAATATGAAAGCGAGGTGATTTTATTGAAAAATTTTTGGAAGAATTATAAATTTACAATTATTTTATTATGTGCAATAATTATTGGTGCAATTGCAGGAATTATTTTTAAAGAAGATGCCAAAATAGTAAGTCCATTAGGAGATTTGTTTTTAAATTTACTTTTAGTGATAATAGTTCCTCTTATTTTCTTAACAATTTCCACATCTATTGCTAAAATGAAAGAGCCTAAAAGACTTGGTAAAATAATGAGAACAATTGTATTGATTTTTATTGGTACATCATTAGTTGCAGTTTTAGTTGGCTTTGCTTCTACATATTTTATTGATTTAGTAAATACTTCTGATAGTGAAGCAATAAGAGATTCTTTAACTGCTAATCCTGTTGAAGATACAGAAGATACCGAATTAAATTTATTAGGAAGAACTGTAGAAGCAATTAGTGTAAATGATTTTACTAAGTTATTATCTAAAGATAATATTATTGCTATAGTTGTTTTCTCAATTTTATTTGGTATAGCTATGAGAATGGCTAAAGATAAAGCTGAACCTTTATTAAATTTATTACTTTCTGCAAATGAGGTAGTTCTTAAATTAGTAAAAATCATTATGTATTATGCTCCGATTGGGCTTGGTTGCTATTTTGCAGCTCTAGTTGGAACTTTTGGTGCTACTATAGCAGTTGGATATTTAAAAACATTTATTTTATATACAGTAGTTGCCGTACTATTCTACTTTATAGCTTACACTATATATGCGTATATAGCTGCTGGTAAGAAAGGTGTAGTTGTATTTTGGAAGAATGTTCTTCCTTCTACTTTAACTTCTTTAGCAACTTGTTCATCTGCAGCTTGTATTCCTGTTAATGTAGAAACTTCTAAAAAAATGGGTGTTTCTAACGATATAGCAGAAACAATTATTCCTTTAGGAACAAGTTTTCATAAAGATGGTTCTATTATAGGTAGTGTGTTTAAAATAATGTTTTTAGTATGTTTATTTGGAACAGATATTAGTAGTTTTGAAGGAATTATTCAAGTTTTAGCTGTTGCTCTAGTTGCAAATTTATTAATTACAGCTGTGCCTATTGGAGGTGGCACAATTTCTGAAACAATGATTATTACAATGATGGGATACCCTATAGAAGCTTTACCAATTCTTACAATAATTGCAGCAATAATAGATCCACCAGCAACTATGCTAAACGTAGTAGGTGATACTTCTTCATCTATGTTATGTGCAAGAGTTGTTGATGGAAAAGATTGGATGAATAAGAAAAAGGAAGAAAACGCTGTAAGTTAATACTATTTTAAAATATTAGAAACTCTTATCTTAATTATTGGATTTGCAAAAAGCAAAAATGCTATAATAAGATTTAGAGTTTCTATATTTTTGTGTTATTATTCTTTTACTAAATATTTTTCAAACGCATTATAATATTTTAAATTATGCTTTTTTAAATTAATAGGTCTTAGCTCTTTATTTGTAAAACAATGTCTCGTATAAGCTTCAATAACAGTTTTACCTGTTTTTTCCTCTGTAACATTATATTTTACTAACATTCTAACACCATTAAATTCTGTTATTTTATGTCTTATTATTATTACATCTCCCTCTGTTACAGGATTTTTATACTTACAATCCACTTCTAATGTTGGTATTGTTATTCCTTCTTTTTCTAATTCAGACATTGACATCTCTAATTCGTCCATCCAATAAGTTCTAGCTTCTTCTAAAAATCTTATATAATTTGAATGATGTACTATTCCCATTTTATCAGTTTCATAATAATTTATTCTTCTTCTATATTCAAATTCCATTACTTATATCATTTCCTTTCTATTGACTAATCAAAACTAATTAAATCTACTAAGGAATCGCTATAGCTTTGCCACTCAGCAACATGTTCTGGTGTAGAGTTAAAACTTACTATTCTTAAATATCCACTCAATGTAAATAAAACCATATGATTATAAATTTCTGTGTCTACTGCTTGTGATGTAAATTCTATTGAAGCAAATTTATGACCATTTTTTTCTATATAATTTATTTCCATATCACCTGTTGCTTCTCCAAGAAGATTTTGGAATATTTCAACATAACCTTCTAATTGGCTATCATCCATTTCTATACTTCTATCGTTACATGCAACATTTACTGTACCTGCAGTATTTGTATATACAATAGTAGGAGGATTTCCGTTAGGATATTTTAAATCTATCATATCTTCACTCATTACTTCAAATTCTTCTGGGACATTTATTGAATATTCTCCTATATTTACTAATTTTGTCTCTTTAGTGTTAGTTTGATTATTAACGATTTCATTTTCGCCTTTTATTACTTCTTGATTATCTTTTAAAGCATTTGTTCCAAAAATATATGCTCCAAATAATACAATTAATACAATTTCAATTACAACTATTATTTTCAAATAATTAATGCTACTCCTACTTTCCTAAAAGTCTTTAATGACTTGTTTTCTTTTGCTAATTCCTTTTTAAATTCAGATTTTTTCATATAACTAACCCCTTTTCTTTTTTAATTTTACCCTAATAATTGTAATTTTACAATTTCATTTTCCAGTTATTTTATCATTTTCCCTAAATAAATTCAATAATTTTAGGCAAAAATATAATTCCACCTACTATAATTGAACCTATCGCTAATATAAGAACAGCACTGGCTGCAACATCTTTAGCAATTTTAGCTTTTGGGTTCTTGTACGGCATTACAATGTCTACTACAGTTTCCATTGCTGTATTAAATAATTCCCCTGCTATAACTACTGAAAATAATATTATACATATAATCCATTCGTACATATTAATTTTTAAAATTATTCCTAATAGAATAACTAAAAGCATAATAAATATGTGTATTTTCATATTTCTTTCTGTTCTAAAAGAAGTAATAAATCCTTCAAATGCATACTTAAAGCTATTTGCTAATTTTTTTGTTTTTACTTTCATTATTCTTTTTACTTTTAATTTCATAATTTGTTCACTTTCTTTAAAATTTATAATATAATATCACAAAAACAGATAATTAGCAAATAATTATCTGTTTTTATATTATGCAATTATTACAACTCAGCAGATATTTAAATAAAAGCTTGATATATAGCTATTTGTAAGTCAAGACCCGGATTGTGTCACCCTAGCTATGTTTTGACTAAAAATAGCTATATATCAAGCTTTTAGCAAGTATATCCTGAGTTGTTACTATGCAATTAATTCTTCTGCTTTTATTACTCTTGTATGTTTAATAGCATCCCATTTTTTATCTTTTTTTACTAAAGCTATTGCACTTATTATTACCCAACTAAATACGAATATTGGAAATGTAAGTATTCCTTTTATGTTTTTCTTTAAACTCTTTCTTTGTATTAATAAACTAATTATTGCAACTATGTTACTTACTACAAAACCTAATATTACTGGTAATATGTAATATAATTGAGAATTTATTATTACTTCTATTCCAGCATATACAGTACATAATACACTTCCTAATACTTGAATTATTGGTAACATTAGTAACATAAATGAATCTAAACTTGTTTTTGTTTTGTGTTTTAGCAAATTTTTTCCATATATTTTTAAACATTCCACCGTTCCAGCCGACCAACGTTTTCTTTGTTTCCAAGATTCTTTAAAAGTTAAAGGTTGCTCATCATAAGTTATTGCATTATTTACAAATGCTATTTTTTCGTTTAATAATGCACATTGTACGCTTAATTCTGTATCTTCTGTCATTGTTTTTAAATTTGCCATATTATCTATAATTTTTTTAGATATCATAAATCCTGTGCCATTTATAAATGCTGACATTCCTACATTCATTCTTGCTTGATTTAAAAAGGAATTTTGCATATATTGGTAAATTGCATAACAATTAGATATCCATGTGTCATTTGGATTTTTGCTATCTCTATAACCTTGCGCTACATTATACCCTGCTGATAATGCATCGTTCATTTTATTTAAAAATTCAGGATGTACAACATTGTCTGCATCAAATATTATGTACCCGTCGTAATCTCTAGATATATTTTTAAATACATATTGTAATACTTCTCCCTTAGATTTTACTGGTATGTTGCAATCTATTACATTGGCATTTTTTTCTATAGCTACATTTCTTGTATTATCATTACAATTATTAGGTATTACAAATATATTATATTTGTCTCTAGGGTAATTTTGCTTTTCTAAACTATCTAATAAATTGCCAATAACCATTTCTTCGTTTCTTGCTGGTATTATTATTGCAAATTTTTTATTATCTACAAATTCTGGGATTTTTTTGTTTTTTAGAAATACAAATATTCCTGTTATAAGGTAGTATATTGTGTACATAGATATACTCAAATTCATTATTATTATTATATTTTTTAATATCTCCATAATAGTTTTTCCTTTCTATACTTTGTTTTTATACGTCTAACTTCTACTGTAAGGTTATTATATCATAAATATATTAAGAAAAAATGGAGAAATTATTAAGATATTATTAAGATGTATAAATACTTGGGTATAATAATAGGAAGGTGCATTGCACCTTCCTACTTGAAAAAGCAAAAATTAAATCTCTCTTACTAAGTTACTCTCGCCTTCTTTTATAAATTGCAGATTTTTAAATTTATATTCCTTAGCCAATTTATTTTTAAAACCATCAATATTCTGATGAGTAGAAATAATTATAATTCGTTTCTTATCCAAATTTGCATATCTAACAATATACTCTAAAATTCTTTCTGCATCTGCAGAATCAGTTTCTACTTTATCATCAAGACCTGATGTACATTCGTCCAAAACCAAAACATCAATCTCGTCATTTAACCAATATAACATTTTAGCAAGAATAAGTCTCTGTTTTTGTCCATTAGATAATGACTGCTCGAACTGTTTTTCTTTCATCCACTTCCATACATCGACGCAATTTGATTTTATCTCATCCCATAAGTGTAGATTTTCTAAAATCTTTTGCATTTTAATAAGATTTGGAGTTTTGCTACAACAAAACAATTCTTCAAAAATACTTAAATTTCCCATCTTCAATTTTTCATCATAAAAAAGATATCTTGAAGTTGATGGTATTTCTGTACTTTTATCTAATCGAATCCGTTCTGTCAACATCTTCATAAATGTTGATTTTCCGCTTCCTGATGGACCATATAAAATAACTACTTCTCCGCTATTTATACGGATTAACTTATTCGAAATTAATGTAAAAGGTTTGTCATTTTCAGATTCTTCCACATACTGAATAGAAAAAGGATTAATGCTTATATTATCAATTATTTTAGATACTTGAAGTTTTTCAGCCTCACTATAATAAACATTCAAAATTAATGATAAATCTTTTTCTTCTTTCTCTAATATAACTACTCTCTCATTATGATCATTCAAAGTTTGAGCAATTCTATTAATTTTCAATAATGCAGTTTCAACAATTAGAAGCGTCGCAGTAATTTCTGCTATTGTAGCCAAGCTTATATTATTCCATTCTACTCCTAACAAATAAAATATTATAATACCATACTGACTAAATGCTTCTATCATTGTTACAAAAAATCTAGATACATGCATTTTTTTATAAAAATTAGTAATATTTTTATTACTTAAAACCAGAATGTTTTGTAACTTGTTAATTCTCATTTCTAAGTCGTTTCTTACTATTAAAGGAACCCTTAGAAGATCATTAACAATTATAGACTGCTCATTATCATATTCTCTATTTTTTCTATAATAATCCTCTCTATTTAAACTTATATATGCAGAACTGAAAAATGAAATAATTACAAATGCTAAAATTAATGGTATAAAAAATACCTGAGATATATTTTCATTTGTCAAAATAGCGACAATTAACATTATAAGCACACTTATGATCTCTAAAATGTCAAATATATGTTGAATTTTCTGTCGCCATAAATTTTTAAGATAATTCCTTATGGTATTTAGCAACGCCTCATTACTCATTATCTTATATAGCTTATTTTGTGCATCATACTTTAAAACTTTACCTGATGTTTTTCCGATAAGCTGGCTAGCTCTAAATATAACTTCATCTTCAAAGATAAGTGCAAATTTTTTATTTTCTGCACTTTCGTAAATATTAAAAGCTGCTCTCAAAATCTGTTGTCCTCGATACAACATAAAAACTATAATTCCAAGCAATATAAGTCTATTTTCAATCATCATGTTTGTTATTTGAAGCATAAACGCAAATACCAAGGCAATCACCGTCATCCCAAAACTTAAAAAGCCTACTTTATATCCCATCCGTTTAACATTAGCAGGAATATTAAGCATTTCATCTATTAAGCCATACGGTTTAAAGAACTTAACAATGAGATTTTTCACCTCCCGAATCAATTTTTTTAATTCAGCTTGCTTTTTCATGTATTTTTCCTCCATAATTATATGAAATAAGGAAACGGTATATAATCATAACATAATTAAATTATATCATATTTACATAATATTTTCAAATTAACTACACCAAATCAAAAGTAATTTCTACCTTAAACAAATCACCATCTACTTGAATATCAAACGTACCATTTTGAAGTTCTGTTAAACTTTTAGAAATTGATAAACCTAAGCCACTTCCCTCTGTTGTTCTTGATTTATCTCCTCTTACAAATCTTTGCATTAATTCTTCAGCAGTTATGTTTAAAGATTCTTTTGATATATTTTTTATAATTACTATTGCTTTTTTATCTTTCTTCGTCACATCTATATACACTCTAGAACCTTCCAAAGCATATTTAGATATATTACTAAATACATTTTCTATAACTCTATAAATATACCTATTATCTGCCAATATATTTACTTCATTTTCTGGTATCTGTGTTACAATTTTTAACCCCTTCTCATTAAATTTATCTTCAAATTCGCCTGTTGCTTGTTTAATTAATTCTATTATATTAATTTTCTCCATCTCTAATTTTACATTACCAGATGAAGCTTTTGAAGCTTCTACTAAATCTTCTGTTAATTTTTTTAGTCGTTGTGATTTTTGGTCTAATATTTGTATATATTCTTTTATTTTTTCATTCTCCACTTTTTCTTGTTTTAATAAATCTACGTAATTAATTATTGATGTTAAAGGTGTTTTTATATCGTGCGAAACATTAGTTATAAGTTCAGTTTTAAATCTTTCACTTTTTATGCTTTCTTCTATAGCATTTGAAAGTCCTCCTGCTATATCATTTACGTATATAGCCACATCTCTTAATTCGCCTTTCATTTCTTCTGGATTTAAAATTATTTCATTATTACCTTCATAAATTTTCTTTATTGCTGTTTTTATTTTATATAAGTTTTTAAGATAATTATATAATTTAATAAATACTAAAACTACTAGTACAAATAATAAAAACATAGGAAAGCCAATATCATAATATGAAGCAGACATCATCATTACAATGAAAAATATAAAAACAAATCCACCATATAATATAAATAATTTTACTATTAATTTTGTATTCTTGAATAATTCTTGTGTTAATTTTTTAGTCCATACTATTATTTTATATATAAGAGTATTCTTGATAAGTACTTTTGCTTTTATTCTTTTAATAACAGTTGATAATGCTATTGCTATCAATACATATAATAACGTCACCGCACTTATCGCTCCTACTGCATTGTACAAGAGAGATGTATGACTAGTAAAACTGTTTACGATCCAAACTACTATAAATAATCCAAAACAGAATAATGTAATTATAATTTCTAATGGAGTTTTATCTATCCAATTTAAATATATTCCTTTATGGTCTTTCTTATAGCCTAATGCACTTACTAAATATGTTATACAAATTGTTAAAAGTATTAAACTAATAATTATATTTATTAGATATGGGCCTTCTGCTATTGGTTGCATTATATTATATAAAACTTCTAGCTCCCAAAAATTTCCATATGTCCCATTTGAATCATTTAATGTTGTATATACTTCATATTTATTATTCGTTTTCATCCATTCATAAAGCCTATCTGAATATGCTACATTTTCTTTTTGTAAATTATTTATATTGCTTTCTGTATTTCCATCAGCAAAATTCCAATACGCAACTTTTTCATTTTTTACATATTGAACTAAGCTTTCAATATTATTTTTATTTGAAGTTACTGCTAAATTTGTATATGCTATGTTATTTTCTGTATCTACAACAACGAAATCAAAATCCACATCATAATATGTGCTTAAATTATATATTATTTTTTCATTATTATCATTTACATATTCATCATAATGCATAGAATAATAATACATTTCTTCATCTTGAACAGAATTATTTCCATTTTCTTCAACAATTCTTGAAACATCTGTAATCTGGTTATATAAACTATTTAACTCCCCATAATATATATTAGCAAATTCTTGCGTTTCATATACGTTCTTTGAACTAAATACATTAGGCTCTTTAGCAAGCACAACACCCACTACAACATTCGCTAAAAATACTACTAGAAAAATTGGTATAAATATGTAGCATAATGTTTTTAATATTAAAGAAGTTTTTGCATTTTTCATTATATTTCAGTCCTTTCTCTTATAATTTTATATTTAAAAACAAAAAATCAACTTACTTAGAAAATGATTCAATTTTATAACCTATTCCCCAAATAACTTTTAAATATTTTGGATTTTTAGGGTCTATTTCTATCTTTTCTCTTATATGTCTAATATGTACAGCTATAATATTGTCTGCTCCATATGCTTCATCTTCCCAAACATTTTCATATATTTTATCTATAGAATATACAATACCTTTATTTTTAGTAAGAAATTTTAATATGTTATATTCTGTTGGTGTTAATTTTATTTCTTTACCATCTACTGTAACCTCTTTAGTGTCGTCATTTATAATTAAATCTCCTGTTCTGTAAATCAAACTACTTTCTTCTTCACTTTTAGAACCTAAACTTGTATATCTTCTAATTCCGGAATTTACTCTTGCTATTAATTCTAGTGGATTAAATGGCTTTGTAACGTAATCGTCTGCTCCTAAATTTAAACCTTCTATTTTATCTTGATCCTCAGATTTCGCTGATAGCATTATAACTGGCAAGTTGTATTCTTCTCTTATTTCATTTAATGTTTCTATCCCATCTTTTTCTGGCATCATTATATCTAATATTATTAAACTTATATTATTATTTTTTAATACTTGTAAACATTCATTCCCATTATATGCTTTGTATACATTATATCCTTGCTTCTTTAAGTATATTTCTATTGCTTTTACAATTTCCTTATCATCATCACATACTAAAATATTATACATTATATTCATTCTCCTTTTTACCCTTTTTCTATTAATTATTATACCACAAAATGATTAAGAAAAAATAGAGAAATTATTAAGAATTTATTAATAAATTTATAATTTTTAACATAAAGAGGTATAGTTTTAAAAAAACTATACCTCTTTACTGAATTAATTCTTAATATTAAAGCGTATTAACAATAAAATCTTATTTCTTGGCCTTTAAAATATCCTTTCCATTTTGCTAAAACTAGAAAATAGTTATCAGATAACAATTCTAATATCTTTTTTAAATCTTTTTCTGGAATATTACTTTTATTATTAGCAATTATACAACCACCTTTTTTAGTTAACCATACTTTCGTAGAATTTCCTGTTGGTTTTCCTTTTGATATATGTACATGAATTGGCTCGTTATTTTCATTAGACCAAAAATATACACTATATCCGCATCGTTTCAAATATATTAGGCACTTTCCAGTCCCCCTTCTCTTGCTATCCTATAAAAATGAGCCGCTCCTTGCTCTACAACTGTTTTAAATAATTCTACTTCTTCATCTGTATATTTTCCATCTCTCTCTATAATTTTATAACTTGGAAGCTCAAATATTATCGTATCAAAGCCATATTCTTTTGGTCTTTCAAAAACGACTCTTATAGTTTCCTCTCCATTATCATCTTTTATAATGCCAGATATAACAAGTTCAGTTTCATCTGCATATTTACATAATGTATGCATCATTTTAATCACTCTCCATTCATCGTAATATAAATAGTATACCATAAAACGCTTTAAATTACTATACTTTTTGTTATTTTTCAAAAATAAATTATTAAGAATGCTAATGTTTAAATACATCGTTATGCCCATGAACCTACATAATCCATAAGTAAACTGTATGATATATTAACTACTAATATTAATAGAATATATATTACTCTAAGAATTTTATTATCAATTCTCTTTGATAATATGACTCCCATAATCGTGCATATAATATTTAATATAATATAAATAACTATTCTTAAATCATTTGCATTAAAAGGAATATTAAACATATTTGTTTGAGCTGTTGGCACGCACCCACAACCAAATACATTAACAAAAATTAATACATCTAAAAGTCTATACCATGGCGAAATGAAAAAAATTAACAAATATGGCAGCGAAAGAATTCTGTTTTTATTTTTTTTTATATAGTACTGCCCATATCAAAAAAATTATTGATGTTACTATTAACCAAAGCATAGTTCTCACCCCCACTTAATAAAATTATTACTTATTGGCATAATTATAATATATATTTAGACTAAAGTCAAATACTACTATTCCTACATTTCTCACCGAATAATTAAGCAATGCACAAAAAAGCACATTACTTTTTAATAATGTGCTACGCAAATATAGGGGATACTTTTTAGTACCCCCTTAATTAATTTTATTATAAACTATCTGTCCATGCTCTGAATTATTTTGTCCTGAATTATTTTGTTCTAATCTATTTTGCTCTGCCAAATTTTCTTGTCCTCCATTTGAATTTTGACTTACAAAATATACTACTCCTCCTATTATCACTAATAAAATAATAATAACAATTAAAGCTATAACGCTTTTATTCATATTTAATCATATTCCTTTCCTAAGGGAAAATCTTATTTAAATTTTTCAACTTTAATTTCCCCTTTAAATTTTATAAAATTATATCATTATAATTATTAAAATGGAAGTTCAAAAAAGTTATAATAGTTTTAACTAAAAGTTTACGCCTTAAACGCATCGATTAAACAATTTAAACCCTATATTAATGCTTTTTTACAAAATAAAGGTTTAATTATTATAATCTAGCCCATAAAAATCATTTATACTGTCTGTAATTGCTTTCATATACAATTCTCTATTTCTTAAAATATTCCTTAAATCCTCATCTACATTAATATATCCAAGTTCTATTAAATATCCTTCTACTCCTACATTTGAATCTCTATATATGTTTTCAGAATATACTGAATTATTTCCATTAGCATACGCTCCTGTTGCTATTCCTCCAATTTCTCTTATTATAAACAAATATGCAATAGAATCAAAAATAAATCTTGAACTGTTATACTGCCCAACTTCTATTGTTCTAACATATACTCCTTCTTCTTCTTTGTAGCTTTCATTTTGTGAATAATCTGTATTTGCAATTTCAACTATATTATCAGCAAACATTTTAGCTAAAGTCAAATCACTATTTGGCGCGGCATAAACTTCAACTCCGCCACTTACAAAATCTGACTCATTACTATTTAAATGTAACGATACAAGTATTTTAGCATGAGATTCATTTGCCATTGTTACTCTTCCATTTTCACCGTAAATATCTTCACCTTTAAATTCTTCTGCTATTTCGTCCTCTTCTCTAGTTACTAATACTTTTAAGCCAATTTCTTCTAACTGCACTTTTAATTCATATGCACAATCTAACACAATATCAGATTCTATGTAATCTCCTGAAGAAGCTCCGCCATCTGCTCCTCCGTGTCCTGGGTCAATAACTACATCATACACATCCTCCGGCAATTCATCTACAGTTGTTATATTTAAGCTTAATACTGGAATATTACCCATTCTACTGAAGCTTATGTCAATTTTATTATTACTATTATTTCTAGTTAATGTATAATAATCTATATCTCCATATTCAGTATCATTTGATAAAGAGTAATATTTAATTTCATTATTTTCAAATTCTACTTTTAATAAAATATAATAATCTGTTACTTCTAAACTTTCTAAGTCTAGCCCTGTATTTATTTCTTTTAAAGTTGAAAACGAAAGCAAATTATCATCGTAAGTATTATCGGTATCAATCGCAATTTCCTCTCCTGATACATTTTTTACTACTATTCCTGCATTTTCTATAGAAGTATTTTCATTAAATTCTATATCTCCTTCTAAATTCAAGTGAGTTCCATATACTATATATCTACTTATATTTGCATAAGAAGATGTTTCTATATCCTTTAATGCTTCATTGTCTATTAATGACGCAGTCTGAATAGATTCATTTTCTTTATTTAAATTACTAATTATATTATATATTATTAATACAAAGATTATAATTAAAAGAAATACAACAATTTTTTGATAAGATAATTTATATTTCTTTTTCTTACTCTTTACTTTTTTCTTCATAAATTGCTCCTTAATTTTTTACGTGCAATATAGATTCATAAGTGCTTACTATACTGCATTTGGCAATTATTTTATATCATTTTTCTAATATTGCGTCAAGCTTTTTTATAATTTTACATATTTTTTCATATTTTTATGATTCTTATGTTGATGCTCTAAAATAACATCAACATAAGTATAATGTTTTCATATATTTAATTCTCCTTCTATTACTAAAATCTATTCTTACTATTCTATCCTATTTTTTCTATATCGATTCTAGCATTATCATATCTTATATCTTCAATAGATACTCCACTTAATTGTAAAACATCTCCTGCCTGTAATCTTAATATTACCGTACTAGTTAATGTCATCCTGTTACTTGTACTATTTCTAATTACTGGCGATTGATTAAAAGTATCAGTTAAGGCTTCATTGTTTACTAATAATACTGCATTAAAATTAAATGTTCCTGTCACATCCTGAACTCCAAATAATTGGTATGATATTTGATATACACCTGTTTCATTTATATTTATTTCATCACTACCTACTTGGTGACTTATTGCTATTCCTTCTACTATTTCATTTTGACTAAATTTAATTGTTGTTGTTCCAAGTGTAGTATTGTCTCCATTCCTTGCAATTGCAACAAGTATATTTGGTGCTTTCGTACTATTTTGGCATATAACAGCAATTATAAAAATTATTATAAGAAGTATAGCAATAGGAATTATAACTTTAAAAATATTTTTACATTCACAACACATAATAATTTCCTCCCATTATATGTTATGAATATTTGTCATATAAAGATACTATCCCTTTAATTTTAAATTATCATATATTGTATAGTTTATTATGCTTGACAGGTATAATTATATAAAGTTGCCTTTTTACGATACTTGGGGAGTTTTAATGAGAAAAGATTCAGAACTTGCAAAATTAGATGTTATTGAAGCTAAAGATATTATTGATTTGCCACTAATTTGTTCAAGACAATCTCTTGTAAAAAACGGTCTTTCCAATTGGTTTGGAACAGATTATGAAAAATTAAATATTGTTGCAACATATAACTTGATATTTAATGCAGCTTTAATGGTAAGCGAAGGCTTAGGATATGCTTTATGCTTCGATAAATTAATAGATACTACTGCAAATAAAGATTTATGCTTTAAACCTATAGCTAATAACGATCACTCTAACTTAATACTGGTATGGAAAAAATATCAAGTGTTTTCTAAACCTTCTAAAAAATTTCTTGAATATATAAATAGAAATTTAAATTCTTGAAAGATTATGTAATAACTTAAAATATAATTGCTTTTCTTAACTTAACATTGCTAACTAGAAATAACTATGGAAAAAGATTAACATAAATTTTATTTAAAAAAATAAGAAATCATTATACTAAATATTGTTTCTTATTTTTTCAAATATTTATGCATTAAATTTCTTTATATTAAATTTATTGTTAACAATTTATTTTAATTCCATTTATTACCATGAATTATTTTTACCAGTCCCATAATAAAAGTTTCCTCTATCAAATCTATTCTGTTAAAAACCCCTTTTGTCAACAACTCTATGCCACTTTGGTTTGTATTATTGCCAAAAACTTCTTTCATAACAGAGCCAACACCGTTTTCAATAATTTTGTTTATATATTTTTCTGGTACTGGAAAACTTGCGCTTGTACTTACACTTGAAATCCCAAGATTATTTTCTATTATTGCTATACTAAGTACTTGCCATTCACCTAATTGATTAGTGATACCTGATTCAATCGCTAAATATAAATCAGTTTCTATATTATTCTGCTTACAATATTTTTTTAAATTATTAATTCTATTTTTTACTCCAATATAAATTTCTTCATTTATAGGTTGCTCTGAAACTTCTGAACTAACATTTATTCCTTTTACTTCTATATTATCATAATAATGATTTAAAGCTTTTTGAGCTCCTTCTATTTTTACTCTATTACTAGTTGCAATAATAGCTTTCATTAATAATATGCCTCCTATTGCCATCAATCTCTCTTATTTCCTTACATAAATCTAATATACTCTCCTTGCCCTTTTGTTCTAATTCTCTTAGATACATTTATCAAATTCATCTTTTCTTAAAAATTCTATATGGTATGGCACATCCATATGTACATTTTGCTTTTTATTCTTCATTAACAACTCCTAAATATTCATTTTTATTGTTGAACATGCCATTAAAAATATTTAACGACTATATATAAATCATTTAAAGCTCGCGTATATGCTATATATTTCTCGTTTTCTGTCATCTTTTTCTCAAAAACAATAACAGTATCGAATTCAATTCCCTTAACGTCTTCAATAGTACCATAAAATGTATATTCACTATTAATTGGGATAATATTCTCTATATCATCTTTATTTTTAGTTATAATAGCTATTTTCTTTTTTTCATTTATCTTTTGCAAAATAATATTATTTACTTTCTTTTTCCTAATATATTCTACATTTTTACCTATTATTCCCATTGATAAACTATTATATTTAAATTTTTCATTGCAAAAATCTGATATTTGTTTTGTATTTCTAAAATTTTCATTAAGATTATATTGTTTAAAATTAATAAACTTTTTCAAAGTATTCCAATCCGTTATACCTTTCGAAAGAATAGATTGATTAACATCTCCATACAAGTTAAAAATCACATTATTATTTATTAATTTTAATATCCTATATTCCACTTCATTATAGTCTTGTGCTTCATCAAAACATAATAATTCATCACCATCTAATAATTCTCCGAAATGTAAATAATTAATATATAACATTATCAAAAGTTGGAATCTCATATATTTATTTCTAGGAATACTAGGATTATTTCTTTGTATATCCTCTATAATCTCATTATAAAAGTCAAATGAAAAATAAGAATTATTTAAAACCTCATCTTGAAGTTCTCTTATCTCTTGTATTTTTCTTTCAAAAAGTTTCCTAACGGTGACCTCCAATCTATTATGGAAACTCCATCTTCAATTTCTATAGGTTTTGTATTTTTTGAAATATAAAATTTTTCATAATAATCTTCATTTTCATATTCTGTGTCAAAATCCATTCTTGCAAAATAAAGTATATTATGTTTTTTTGAGTAATTATAAAATTTTATTTCTTCATTTAAACTTTTTTCTTCATTAGAATATGATGATAAAATTAAATTTAAATCTTGGTTTGTAATTTTTACTGTGTTAGGACGCAATGATTTAATATATTGTAATCTCTCTTTTTCTTTTATTCTTTCATTTTCAATTCTATTTTTTAAATTTTTATTATAATTTAAATAATCTGCATCATCTAAAAGTTCGTTTACAGATTTATAACAATCACCTTCTTTAAAGAATATTCGAATTCCTATATCATCAAAGGAAAAATTTAAATCTTCTTCCTTTATTTGAACTTCCTTGTTACGTCCTAAATTATATGTTACATAAAATTTTCTACAGTATTTGATAGCAATTTGTTCATTATCTATATTTTTAATAGTATATGGTTCATTACTTATTCCATATAAGGTATCACCAGGCTCTAAATTTTTTTTATTATCTTCTTTATTCATTTTTATAAAACCCCTCTATAATTATAATTTATCTGTATGATGTTTTAGATTTTGATCGTCTTTCTGCATCTTTATAATGGTCGCATACAGTTGCAATATATATAGCTTTTTTAGAAGTATCTTTTTTGTAAACAACTCTATCTTTTTTACTAACTTTTTGTGAAAACCATCCCTTTATATTAGCATTTAAAGGATCGTTTTTGGGTGGCTCATTTTTTGGAAATTTAGGCGTATTATCTATTATTCCATTTGCTTTTTTTATTTGCCCTTCTTTTAAATGTTTCCAGTCTTTTTCAACATCTCTATGCATCAAAATTTTATAATTATCTATTATTTTATACTCGATATATTTATCTTTTGCATATTCACAATCTTTGATTCGTTTTTCAAGTATAAAATCTTTACACTTTGAATTTTTTATGCAATTAATAATATCATTTATAAACTCATCTTTTTCTTGATTTATTAAACTACTCTTATAGTCAATCAATTCTTCCATAATATCTGCGAAATCAAACTTAATATCAATAATAGAACTGTCTCTTAAAAACTTATTAAGATATTTAAGAATAAATGGTAATCCCCCATAGTAAATTCCCTTATTTTTATTTACAACTGCGTTTTTTAAGTTATAAACTTTTAGTGCCTCATTCTTATTTTTTAAATAATACTTAATTAAAGACATCACTGCATAAAAAGATGGTATAAATACATATTCATATTCTGCATTTTTTTGTCTTAAATGCACTTCATCTTTCACTTCTAAGTAATGGTCAAGTCCAAGTATTACATCTAGTGCATCAACAGACTCATTATAAGTAGATTCTGTACAAACCACTTCTTTATCTAAAGTTTTTATTTTTGAATCCTCTATCTTACTCCAGTTTCCAGCAGAAATTTTTTCTTTTTTCCAATATATTGAATTAACACTTAATTCTCCCTTTTGCTCTGCAACAAGTTTTCTTATAAAGAATTCGTCAAATTTTCCATTTTTATACGTCTCTTTCATTTTTTTTATTTCTTCATCTGCATCTTTATCTCTATTCTTATAAAATTCTTTCATAAATCCTCTCTCTCTTTTATATTGTTTTAACAATATAAAACAAATTTCAAATTATTATCTCTACCAAAGATTATAACACATTATTAAAAATTTTTCTACATTTCTATCCCATTTTTCATTTCATTATACAAATAATTTTTCATATAATCCTCTGTATTTCTAACGCCTTTACTACCGTTAGTACCAAAATCTGATAATGAATATAGAATACTTCCTGTATCTCCCTTTTCTACAAATTTTATCTCGTCTCTTCTCAATAAAGAATTATTTAAAAATATTGGATTATGTGTATTAAAAATTAATTGTGCACCTTTTGTATTAATTTCATCATTATGAAAACAATATTTCATTTATTACCATGAATTATTTTTACCAGTAGACTTTTTGAAGCTTTTTTGATATAATAATTTATATTAAGAAAATAAATAATATTAGATTACTTTTATAAATTTAACATTATTATACTAGGAGGTTTTTATATGTCTAATGATGAAAATTATATAATTGAAAATGAAACAACTGATACTACAAAAAAACAAGAATATTGGGACACTGGTATTGGATTGAATAAGGTTGATAATTTAGAGCCTTCTAAATATTTATTAGATTTATCTAAAAAAAATATTAATGGTGAATTAAAATATAACGAAGTAGAAAACTTATTAAAAACATATTATGAAACACAAAATCCTAACGATATAAATATTCAAAAAGAAAAAGAATGTGATTTAGTATCTTTAAG
The DNA here is from genome assembly GCA_944391575.1 of uncultured Clostridia bacterium. Taxonomy (GTDB): domain Bacteria; phylum Bacillota; class Clostridia; order TANB77; family CAG-508; genus CALXUC01. The sequence continues at coordinate 20,353 of CALXUC010000029.1, forward strand.
AATTGCTCAACTATTAGAGGATAAGAGTTTTGGATTTAGTCCTATTACTTTAAAGAATATCCATAAATACTTATTTAAAGATCTTTATGAATTTGCAGGTAATTACAGAAATTATAATATTACTAAAAAAGAAGACATCCTAAATGGTGATACTGCTAAATATGTAAATTATCAAGATATTGAAAGTTATTTTGATTATGATTTTAAAGAAGAAAAAGAATTTGATTATTCTAAACTAAATAATGATGAATTAATCAAACATATTGCAAAATTCACTTCAAGTATTTGGCAAGTACATCCTTTCGGCGAAGGCAACACAAGAGCAACAGCAGTATTTATTGAAAAGTATTTTAATAATATGGGATTTAATGTTAATAATGATATGTTTAAAGAACACAGTTTATATTTTAGAAACGCTTTAGTAAGAAGTAACTATGGAAATATTCCAAAAGGAATTTATCCTACATTTGATTATTTAGTAATGTTTTATGAGAATTTATTACAAGGTAAAAATAACAAATTAATAAACAGAGATTTATATATTAAAGAATTATTTGAAAATAACACATTACCTTTCTAGCAATGTGTTATTTTTCTTGTTTAATTACTCACAATTTGTATTACAATTGCAATCGCAATTAGAATTCATATAAAATCTTTTTTCAGCTAATTTTTCTTGTACCCCTCTTAAAGCTTCTCCAAATCTTTGGAAATGTACTATTTCTCTTTCTCTTAAGAATCTTAATGGATCTAATACATCTGGATCATCTGCACATAAATTTATTAATTTTTCATACGTTGCTCTAGCTTTTTGCTCTGCTGCCAAATCTTCTTGTAAATCCGCAATAGGGTCGCCTTTTACTGCAAGTGCTAACGCATCAAATGGGAATCCTGCTGCAGCTTGTGGGTATACTCCAAATCCATGGTCTGTATAATATGCTCCTAATCCTGCTGCTTCCATTTCTTTTACTGATGCACCATCTGTTAATTGATGTACTATTGTTCCGACAATTTCAAGGTGTGCTAATTCGTATGAACCAAAACCTTATCAAAAAAATTTTTTTGGAACTATTTTTATAAAATATAATGGCTAGTTCCAAGCCATATTTATAAATATTTTTAATTGTTCAATTTTTTGTAATATTCATCCTATATTCGGATAAATATCTAATTCAAAATCTGTTGGATCAGAATTCTTCTTTATTGCTTTTTCTGTTTTTAAATATTCTACACGTTTAACAACTGTTTTAAGCAAAAGATTCTTTTCCTCTGCTGTTTGTAAGTTTTGATATAAATCAATAACATTTTCAATTTTAGGAATGATTGTTTTCTTGCTTTCTTCGTTTCTTACTTCTTGTTCCAATTTTTTTTCAAATTCTTCTATATTGCTTTTAATATTATTTATTGTTGCTGAAATAAGACTACATCTTTCGGAAAACATCTCTCTACTATAAGTTCCATCTTCAAAAAAGTCATATATATTTGACAATTTCTTATTTTGTACCTCTAACTCTTTGTTTAAATTTTTAATGTTTTCTTCTAACACTGTTTTCTTTTTACTTTTAATTTCCCCAGCATACTCTCCATAATTAATATGATAATCCCTTAACCATTCTTTAAGAGATAAAATAATTTTTTCTTCAACAATATATAATTTTGAACTCACATTATCACAATTTGTATTAGGACAAATTAAAGTATCGTCAAATCCTTTTGCTTTATATGGTCTTCTCTGCATCTTTTTTCCACACTTACTACAATATACTATTCCAACTAAAGGATTTTGAACAACTTTATTATGTACTACTGCTGGGGTATTTTTACTTCGTTTTTCTTGAACTATTTGCCAAGTTTGCAAATCTATAATAGGTTCGTGGATTCCATCACATAAAATGCATTCGGAATTTCTAGGTCTTGTTTTTGATATTTTTCCATTTTTATATTCTTTAACCGTTTTTCTTGAATTCCATTTTACTTTTCCTATATAAATTGGATTACTTAATATATCTTTAACCGCCGAAATTGTCCATTCATTAGCTTTTCTCGGCTCATACCCTCCTGTATTTAATTGTCTTGCTACTTCATTTATTGATATATCATTATATGCATACATATTAAATATTTTTTCAACGATCTCTGCTTCTTCATTATTTCTTATTAATGTAAAACCTTTATCCTTCTCTATTTTTACTCTGTCGTAACCATAAGGTGGTACACTTCCTACATATTTTCCTTCTTTAACAGATGCTTCCCTACCTCTTTGTAGCCTTCTATTAATAACTTTGTACTCCCTTCGTGACATAAATAAACCAAATTCAAAATATTCCTCATCAAATTCATTATTTGGATCATATATCTTCATAGGTGTAATTATTTTAGTATCAGAAAACTTAAAACTTTTCGCTACCCTACCTTGATCCATTGTATCTCCACGAGCAAGTCTTTCAACCTCTACAACTAGAACTCCTTTCCACCTTCCAGACTCAACGTCTTTTAATAATTCTTGAACGACTGGTCTTGATTCAATGCTTTCTCCACTTACAATTTCACGATAAATTTTACCAATAGAAAAGCCGTATGCTCTTGATAACTCTACTAACATCTTTTCGTGTCTAGCTAATGTTTCTCCTTCGCCTTTAGCTTCAGATTCTAAATCTGCTCTTGATTTTCTTAAATACAAAGCGTATTCTCCGTTAATCGTATCAATGATTGCTTCTTTAGAATACCCAAAATATATATTATTCAAGAGTCCTCCTTTCTCCGTTTTATTGCTTTTCTATCAACATATTTTATTCTAACATATTAAAGCAATATTTTCAATTATTATTATAATATTTTAAACGACTTATCACTAAACTTATTATAATTTCTCTAATTTTTTGTTCTTCACCTGTATTTATATAATCATCGTGTATTCTTATTTTAGTACTTCCATTTGTATATTCTTTCACAACACTCATATAAAAATACCATTCCTTTCTCACTTTGTCGTAAGGCACACATAGTTATGAAAGTATTTTCTTTCAAACTAATTATTCTTTCAACTCTTTTTATTAAATATTATGTAGAAATTTTTAATAAAATTCGATTATTTTTTAATATTATTCAAATGCCTTTTTGCTAGACCTGTTATTCCCTCTTTACCGTATAACGATTGTAATGTATCTAATTCTCTTATAAAGTTTTCCAAATTAATTTTTTCATTACTTTCTAATATATTATTTAAAGCAACAATACCATAAGCTCTTAATTGTTCCCAATTATATAATTCTTTTACCATAATAAACCCTCCAATTTAATTATATTCTTTTTTTATTTTTTCTTAAAAAATCAATTATTTAATTATATTTTTCTCTCTTTCTAAATACACCTTTTCTTCTTGTTCCTCTTCTCTACTACATATACTACCCCCTAAAATAACTAAATATACTAATATAGCTACTAGAACTAACATTATTAATGCTATAATCATAATTCGTCTCTCCAATCTATTTGTAAAATTTATTTTACATATTTTTTTATAAATTCAATAAATGGTAATTAATCAAATTACTCCATAGGAATTTCACCTACCTGATTTACAGGCTTGTACTCATTTCTTGCGACGCTTTTAACGCTCGAGATTATGACTATACAAATGTATCATTATACCTGCTATCTATCTTCGCCTTGTAAGTGATTATTCTTACATTTAAGTTATTTATTTGTTATATAAATATTAACTAGCTCTAATAGTAGGAACGTATTTATTGAATTGTTATTTAATTTTCAAAGAACAATTCTTGTTTTTATAAAACAAGCGAAGTGTTATATAAACCCTTTCATATATATACTCACTCAGATACCCATTTCGGAAATGATTTTTAAAAAATTTTTAAAATTTTTTAAATTTTTTTATAATTTCGTCGATTCCTTTTTTTATGCTATATCTTATTGTTCTTTCATTCTTACCTTCTT
>CALXUC010000030.1 GCA_944391575.1 uncultured Clostridia bacterium
ATTTTCATGATTTATACTAGGACATTTTTACTAAAAATTCAAAGTCATAAAGGGGACATTATCACTAAAAATTCACAGTTTTTTTCTACATATTTCTTCAAAAACATTGCATTTTTTTTACCTTATGATATAATGTTGCTATTAAAAGTAATATTAATTTATGGAAAGGATGAAACGGTAAATATGAAAAAAGTTTTAGTAATTGGTAAAAACGGTATGCTTGGTACTGAATTATATGAAATATTAAATAATAATGCTTCATATATTATTAAAGGTACTACTCTTGAAGATTTAGATATTTGTAATCAATCTCAAGTTATTGAAATTGTAAGTGATTTTGAACCCAACTATATAATTAACTGTGCTGCATATACAAATGTAGATGCTTGCGAAAGCAATACTGAGCTTGCTAATAATATAAATGGATATGCTATTAAAAATTTAGCAGAGGCTGCAAACAGTGTTAATGCTACTTTAATACAAATTAGTACTGATTATGTATTTAATGGTAATTTACCATTAGACCAAATTTATACTGAAGATATGGAGACTGAACCTGTAAATGCTTATGGTGTTTCTAAATTAATCGGCGAAGAAAATGCAAAAATTGCTAAGAAGTATTATATTTTAAGAACTGCATGGCTTTATGGAAATGGTAAAAATTTTGTAAGAACTATGCTTAATTTATCAAAAACACATGATGAAATTAATGTAGTATCTGATCAATTCGGAAGTCCTACTTCCACTACTACATTATGCGAAATAATTGAACAAATTTTAGAAAAAGAACCAAAGTATGGAATTTACCATGCAACTAATGAAGGTTTTATAAGTTGGTACGATTTTGCTAAAAAAATCTTTGAAATAAAAAATATTAATATAAAAGTTAATCCTATTTTATCTAAAGATTATCCTACACCAGCTAAAAGACCTTTTAATTCAAAACTTTCTAAAGAAAAATTACATAATACCGGAATCTTCCCAAAAGATTATGAAATTGCTTTAAGAAAGTATTTAGAATCTGAGTAAGAATAGCTGTATATCAAGGTTTTAATAACTCATTCTAAAGTTGTTGCAAAAATTCTATATTAACAAATATGAAAGGTTTATAGGTAAAACCTTATTAAAAAGCCTAAATATATTATACAAGGAGAATATATAATTATGAAAGGAATTATTTTAGCTGGAGGCAGTGGAACTAGATTATACCCTATTACTATTGCTATTTCTAAACAATTATTACCTGTATACGATAAGCCTATGATTTACTACCCATTATCTACTTTAATGATGGCAGGTATTAAAGATATTTTAATAATATCAACACCTTTACATTTAAATATGTTTAAAATTTTATTAGGTACTGGTGAAAATTTAGGTATTAATATTTCTTATGCCATTCAAGAAAAACCCGTAGGATTAGCAGATGCTTTTAGAGTAGGTAAAGATTTTATAGGAAACGATAATGTTGCTCTTATACTTGGAGATAATATGATTTATGGACCTATGTTAGAAAGTATGTTAAAACAAGCTAGTCAACTTAAAAACGGAGGTATTATATTTGGATACGAAGTAGCTGACCCTACATCTTATGGAGTTGTAGAAATAGATGAAAATGGACAAGCCATTTCTATTGAAGAAAAACCAACAGAGCCAAAATCAAATTTAGCCGTTCCCGGATTATACTTTTATGACAATAATGTTGTCAAATATGCCGCAGAAATTCAACCTTCTGCAAGAGGTGAACTTGAAATCACTGATGTTAATAAAAAATATATGGAAAATAATGACTTAAAAGTAATAACTTTAGGACGTGGATACGCTTGGTTTGACACCGGAACACCTGATAGATTAAATGAAGCCGGCGACTTTGTACGTGCTATTGAATTAAGACAAGGTATACAAATTGCTTGTTTAGAAGAAATTGCCTATAATAACAAATGGATTTCAAAAGAACAATTATTAGAACAAGCTAAATACTATAAAAAAACAGATTATGGAAAATATATAGAAAAAATAGCGAATAATTAAAATTTTATACAAAACATAAAAGCTTTACTAAAGTCGTGATATATAGCTATTTGAAAGTCAAGACCCGGATTGTGTGACCCCAGCTATGTTTTGACTAAAAATAGCTATATATCACGACCTATAAATGTAAAAATTTTTAGAAAGGATTATAATTATGGGAAAATTTAAAAAAACAGAAACTTCTATTGAAGGATTATATATTATAGAACCTACAGTTTTTGGAGATAACCGTGGATATTTTATGGAAACATATAATGAAAAAGATTTTAAAGAAATTGGTATAACTACAAAATTTGTTCAAGATAATCAATCTAAATCTAAAAAGGGTGTTTTAAGAGGATTACACTTTCAAACAGAAAACACACAAAGTAAACTTGTAAGATGCGTAAAAGGAGAAGTTTATGATGTTGCTGTAGATTTAAGACCAAATAGTAAAACTTATGGTAAATGGGAAGGTGTATTTTTATCAGAAGAAAATAAGAAAATGTTTTTTGTTCCAAAAGGTTTTGCTCATGGATTTTTAGTAATTTCTGACGAAGCTGAATTTGTTTATAAATGTGACGATTTTTATAACCACTCTGCTGAAGGCGGACTTAAAATAGATGATCCAGATGTAAATATACAATGGCCTTTAGATAGAATAAATAATACAGAATTAACTATAGCTGATAGAGACAAAAATTGGCCATCTCTAAAAGAATTAAAAAATATTAATTTGTTTAAATAATTAATTTGAAAGGATTTGATATATAATGAAAAATATTTTAATAACTGGAGCGGCGGGTTTTATAGGCTCTAATTTTGTAAAACACATGATAGATACTTATGGTGATAAATATAATTATATTGTTTATGATAAATTAACTTATGCGGCTAATATGGAAAATCTAAAACCTTGCGAAGGTAAATATACTTTTGTGAAAGGCGATATTTGTAATTTAGAGCAAAATTTAGAAACATTAAGAAAATATAATATTGATGCTGTTGTTAATTTTGCCGCCGAATCTCATGTTGACAATAGTATTAAACGCCCTTTAACATTTACAGAGAATAATGTTTTAGGTACACATAGTTTAATAGAAGCTTGTAAACAAGTTTGGGGTGAAGGTTCTAATAATCGTTTCATACATATTTCTACAGATGAAGTTTATGGAAGTTTAAATGATAATGATCCAGCTTTTGTAGAAACTTTGCCACTTGCACCAAATAGCCCTTATTCAGCTTCTAAAGCAGGTTCTGATTTAATAGTAAGAGCATATACAGAAACATTTAATATGAATACTTCTATAACTAGATGTTCTAATAATTACGGTCCTAACCAACATGAAGAAAAATTAATACCTCTTATGATAAAAAAGGCAAAGAATGATGAAAAATTACCAGTTTATGGAACTGGAAAAAATATAAGAGATTGGCTATATGTAGAAGATCATTGTAGCGCTATTGATGTTGTTCTTCATAAAGGTAAAAAAGGTGAAATTTATAATATTGGTGGAAATAATGAGAAAACTAATTTATATATTGTAAAAACTATTTTAAAACAACTGGGAAAATCAGAAAATCTTATTTCTTTTGTTGAAGATAGAAAAGGTCACGATTACAGATACGCTATAAATTCTTCAAAAATCCAGAAGGAATTAGGCTGGACACCATCTGTTACTTTTGAAGAAGGCATTAAGAAAACTATTGAATGGTATAGCAACAAGTAATATTTACAATATAATAGCTAAAATCAATATTTTGCAATTAAAGCGTTATAGTTCAGTAAAAATTTTATAAAAGCTTGATATATAGCTATTTTTAGTCAAAACATAACTAGGGTTAACAATCCGGGTCTTGAGCTTCATAATAGCTATATATCAAGTTTTTGCAAAGGTTATTATATAGCAACAATTTTTTTAACTATATCTCTCAATTATAGCATCCGCTATTCTTTTACTTGCAAAGCCATCTCCATAAGGATTTGACGCTTTGCTCATTTTTTCATATTCTTCTTTATTTTCTAACAATTCTTTTGTCATTTTATATATAACCTCTTCATCTGTTCCTGCAAGTTTTAATGTTCCTGCTTTTATTCCTTCTGGTCTTTCTGTAGTATCTCTTAACACTAATACAGGTTTTCCTAGAGAAGGAGCCTCTTCTTGTATTCCCCCACTATCTGTTAATATTAAATATGATTTTCCTAAAAAGTTATGGAAATCTAGAACTTCTAATGGGTTTATTAATTTTATTTTTTCATCATTTCCTAATACTTCATTTGCTACTTCTCTTACTTTAGGATTTAAATGTACTGGATATACAGCTCGTACATCTGGGAATTCGTCTACTATTCTTTTTATAGCTTTAAACATTCCTCTCATTGGCTCTCCTAAATTTTCTCTCCTATGCGCCGTTATTAGTATTAATCTATTATTTCCTACCCAATCTAATATTGGATGAGTATAATTTTCTTTTACTGTTGTTTTTAACGCATCTATTGCTGTATTACCTGTTACATATATATTTTTTTCGTTCTTTCCCTCAGATAATAAAGATTTTTTACTATTTTCTGTTGGTGCAAAATGAAGGTCTGCTAATACTCCAACCATTTGTCTATTTATCTCTTCTGGATATGGAGAATATTTATTCCATGTTCTTAACCCTGCTTCTACGTGGCCTATATCTACTTGATTATAATATGCTGCTAATGCACCTGCAAATGTAGTTGTTGTGTCTCCATGTACTAAAATTATATTAGGTTTTACTTCTTGCACAACTTTTTCTAATCCTTCTAAAACTCTACTCGTTATTTGTGATAAAGTTTGGCCTTGTTTCATAATATCTAAATCGTATTCTGGTACTATATTAAAAGTTTCTAAAACTTGATCTAACATTTGTCTATGTTGTGCAGTTACGCAAACTATACACTCTATTTCCTCTCTTGATTTTAATTCTTTTACTAATGGAGCCATTTTAATTGCTTCTGGTCTAGTTCCAAAAACAGTCATAACTTTTATTTTATTCATTCTAATACCATTCCTTTCGCATAGCAATAAGCTAATTAAATAATTGTAATAATTTTGTAACTATTCAGTATGTACTTCTTAAAAGCTCTATATATAGCTATTTTTAGTCAAAACATAACTGGGGCGTAACAATCCGGGTCTTGACTTGCAAATAGCTATATATAAAGCTTTTATTTAAATATCTGCTGAGTAGTTACATAATTTTGTCACCCTCTATTCTCCCTTTTCAACTCATTTATCTTTTTTAAATATTTTATATTACTTTTATAAAATCTCTTTAGTCTTTTAGGTTCTCTTGTTATTCTATATAGCCATTCTAATTTTAATTTAAGAAAGATTTTAGGAGCTCTTTTCTTAGTTCCGCTTAATACATCAAAACTTCCGCCTACTCCTACAAATATGCCTTTATTAAATTTATCTAAATATTTATAAATTAACATTTCTTGTTTTGGAATTCCTAACGCTAATAAAGTTACATCTGGTTTTAAATCTACAATTTCTTCCATAACTTTATCTTTATCTTCTATGTATCCATCATATATTTTGAGCAAATTTATATTAGGATATTTTTCATTGATTACTTCTTTTAATTTTTCTACTACTTCTTTTTTAGCACCAAATAAACATAAGGATTTTTTCATTTCATTTAAATACTCGAATAATTTCGTACATAATTCTACTCCAGTTATAGTTTCTTTCATATCTATTCCTAACATTTTAGCCCCTTTTAAAACTCCAATGCCGTCAGGAACTATTATTGTTTTTTCATCTAGTAAAATATTACTGAATTCTTTATTATCCTCACCTATCATTAATGTTTCAGGATTTGCAGTTACTATAAACATTTTTTTATCATTTTTCAAATTTTCTTTTACTAAATTGTGAAAAGAATCTTTTGATTTATTATAAGTTTTTTCTATGTACTTTTTTATATTATTTGACATACTAATTATCCTTTCAAAATATTACCTAATCATTATTGTAATTGCTATAATTCATTATTATCTCTCAAATTACATATATCTTTATATCCTACACCTATAAGAGCTATTACTAATAAAGCAAATGATAATGCTTTCCAAATTCCACCTTCTAGTAATACGATTGTAAATAATCCTAAAGTGGCACTTAATCCATATAATATCATAACAGCTTGTCTTTGAGTATACCCCTTATCCATAAGTCTATGGTGTAGATGTCCTCTATCTGGTTGCAATACAGCTTTTAAGGACTTTCCTTTTACAATTCTTCTTATTATCGCAAATAACGTATCAAATATTGGTAATCCTAAAACTATAATTGGTGCAACTAATACTAATGCTGTATAAGTTTTAGCTACTCCTAATATAGAAATTACCGCTAAACTGAAGCCTAAAAAATTTGAACCTGTATCACCTATAAAAGTTTTTGCAGGATTAAAATTGAATGGCAAGAATCCCAATATAGCTCCTGCTAATGCTGTTGCTAAAATCATTGCTAATAAAGGTGAATTATTTAATGCAAATATTAATATCAAAGATATACAAGAAACTAATGATATTCCTGAAGATAATCCATCTAATCCATCTATTAAATTTATAGCATTAGTAACACCTATTATCCAACATACTGTTATAATATATGAAAACACTTCATTTAACTCACCTGAAAGAAATGGCAAGTTAATATTTTCTATTCTAATACCAGCAAAGCATACTATTAATGCAGAAATTATTTGAACACATAATTTTATTATTGCAGGTACTCCTTTAGAATCATCTATAAAGCATGTTATTCCTAATAAAAGAATTCCTACAAAGAAGCCCCCTAATTTTACAAAATAATCTTGTCCATCATATATATCTACATTTTCCATATTTAATATTATTAATAAATATGTAACAGAAACTAAAAAACCTGCTATTACAGCTATTCCTCCTAATCTAGGTATAGGTTTTTTATGAACTTTCCTTTTTTCTGGTATGTCTAATGCTCCAACTTTTTTTGCTAATCTCATTGTATATGGTGTAATAACAAAGCTTGTTAATACTGCTAATACGAATGCTATAATTACATTGCTCCACATAATATTATACACTTCTTTCTGAACGTTTTTTTAAACATTTATATTGTATATTAAATAGCTGATTTTGTCAATATTTCTGGGAAAAGAAAAATGAACTTTAGCGATTACTCTCCAAAGTTCATACTGGTTTATTCCTCATTTACATCTTTTAATAATTCTAATTGTGAAATAAGTAAAGCTTCCATTTTTGCTTTATATACTTCAAATTGTTTTTTTACTTCTTCCATATGTCGCATTTCTTCTATAGTTTGATTTTTTATTTCACTTACAGATTCTTTTGCTTTAAGCTCTGCTTCTTTTATAATTTGATCAGCTTGTTGATTTGCTATTTTCTTTATTTCTTCAGCTGTTGATTGTGCCATTACTAATGTGTTTTGTAAAGTACCTTCTATTGTTTTATAATGATTTATGCTAGCTTCCATATCATCAATTTTTTCTTTTAATACCGTATTTTCACGATATAAAGCTTGATAATCTAAAGTTAATTGATCTAAAAATTCATCAATTTCCTCTACGCTATATCCATTCATCATCTGTTTTGAAAATCTTTTATTTTCAATATCTAATGGTGTAAGCATCTTTACATCTCCTTTTTAATCATATTACTTTAAACTGACAACTTACTATATATCTTTTTATTAGCCGTTTTTTAGCCAAGATACATTTAATTTATTTCTTATTTCTTCTTTAGTTGCTTCACTAGTTATATCATAATTCATAGGAGCAAATAAAAAGATTGAATTTGAAACTTTTTCTATATGTCCATCTAATGCTTGTACAGCACCACTCATGAAATCAACTATTCTTCTTGCTACATCTTTATTAACATATTCTAAATTAACAATTATTGATTTTTTTTGTTTTAAACATTCGCATATATCTTCAGTTTGTTCAAAACTTGTTGGCTTAGATATGATCATTTTTACTTGTTGTGTTTGGTTTATGTTAACTACTTTACTTCTTCTATTACCAAAAAAACTTCTTTCTTCTGGTTCTTCATACCCCTCATCTTCATCTTCATAATCATAATTGTTCATATCCATTGAGTTATCATCCTCAAAATCATCTTCATTTCCTTTATTATTTCCAAATATTCCATACAACTTATTCATAAATGTGCTTGCCATTTGAACCCTCCTACAAATTTATTATCTTTTTTAAATTTTTCATATACTATAGTATCTTATTTTTTTCTTAATTTGTCAAGTGTTTTTTTACATTTTTTTCATTTGTAATATTTTTGTAACATTTTTGTAATATAATTGTAATATTTCTTCTAATTATATGCATATATTTCATCATATAATTGTATTTTCTTCATTCTGTTAATTTCAGTTGTAGTATAGCCTAATTCCTTTAATTCTTCTGTTGTATAATTATCAATTATTGTGTAATTTTCATTTTGTCTTAATACTTTTATTAAGACCTTTTCTTTATAGCCGGCTTTGTTTCTTACAATATAATTTTTATTTTCTTCTGTTATTATAGCCGAATTTGGAACTTTTAAACCACTTGCACTCCACCAAATAACATTTACACTTATTTTTCTTGCATCTAATAGCTTTTCTACATCGTAATTTATTTTAAATACAATTACTCTTGTACCAGTTTCTTCTTCAAAAATTTTTTCTATTGTGGCTGTTATTGCTGATAAATTTAAAAATTCTAACGAAACTCTATCTCCTATTTTAGCATTTTTTGCTTCTTCTGAATCCATTATTACGGCTATGTAACATTGGTAATTATTTACTATTTTAGCTTTTTCGCTACTACTTTCTATTAGCTGTCCAGTTCTTACATCTAAGCTTTCTAATAATTCTTGGTTTAAATAATCTATATTTTTGCTACTGAAAAAATCTTCATATCCATCAATTTTATATGAAACGACTCCGCTCATAGGTGCTGTTATATATTCTGCATTTGAATTTAATTCTGTTTCATACGAACTTCTTTCTTCAATTAAGCTTTTTATATAAGAACCTGAAGGACTTAACTCCCCTACTATTTGAGCTTTTCTTAATATTAATTGATTTATCTCTTCTTTTAATACTTTTATTTCTGAATAATTATTCATACCATATATTAAATTTATTTTTTCTTGTATTTGATTTTCCAACAATGTAATGTCTGAAGATGGAATAACATCAGTTTGATTTTTTAATGCTTCTTGAATCTTCACATCTAGTTCTTCTATTTTTTGTACTAATTCATCCTCATTAGCACTTTTATATCTAAATATAGGATCGTCTTTTGCGACCTTTTCTCCTTCATTTTTTATTTTTACTATTCCATTTTTATAATTCGAGCCTTGAACAATAACTTCTTCTCTTAAAATATATCCATCTACTTTTTCTTCTAAATACAAATTACCATTTTCTATCATAAATGTATCGGTAGGGTTTTGTATTAAATTAAATATTACTACACCAATGTATCCTAATGAAATTATTAACAGAATTACTAAAATTATAACTTTTGCCAAGTTTAATTTTTGATTTTTTTCTTTATCTGGCATTTAACTTAACATCCCTCCTTTTACAATTATTTTCAATAACATATTATCCTTTTAAATATAAATTTTTTGAATAATCTTATCAAATAAAATATTCGCATAATTTCTAAATATTTTTTACGGCACCCTTCCAAGGTAAACTTGAACTCTTTCCGTAAAAAATATTAAGAAATTCTAGCTCTATTTTCTTATGAATAACCTTATTCTGCAAAATTTATATTTAAAAGTTATTATTACCATTATTTTATACGTTCTAATATAATTTCTATATTTTTGTTAATATCCAATTTACCATCTAACCATATTGTATTTTTATTCTTTCTAAACCAAGTTAACTGCCTTTTTGCATATCTTCTTGTTTCCTGTTTTATTTTTTCTATCATTTCTTCTTTTGTTATTTTTTTATCTAAATATTCTTTTACCTCTTTATATCCCAAGCCCTGCATTGCTGTTGGCATAGTGTCTCCATATTTTTCTATTAATTTTTCTACTTCTTTTATTAATCCTTGCTCTAACATTATATCTACTCTTTTGTTAATTCTATCGTATAAATCTGCCCTATCCCAGTTAAGAGCAAATACTACGTAATTATATGGTACGCCATTTTTTAATGATTCTTTATTCTGTTCTGTTTTATTTTTTCCTGTAGCTTTATATATTTCTAAAATTCTTAATATTCTTTTCTTATCATTAGGACTTATTTTTTCAATCGCTTCTGGGTCTATTTCTTTTGCTTTTTCATATAATTCATTAAGCTTTCCTTCCTTGACTTTATTTTCTAGTTCTAACCTATAATTTTCATCAAAGCTCATTTCTTGGAAATCAATACCATATATTAAAGAATCGATGTATAGTCCTGTTCCTCCAACTACTATTGGAACTTTATTTTTACTTAAAACTTCTTCTATTGCCTTAATAGCTTGACCTTTATATTGAGATACGGAGTATCTATCTTGAGGTGATATACAATCTATTAAATAATGCTTTATGCCTTGCATTTCTTCCACAGTAGGTTTAGCTGTTCCTATATTCATATCTTTATATATTTGCATAGAATCTGCTGAAATTATTTCACCATTTATTTTCTTCGCAAGTTCTATTGATAATGAAGTCTTTCCAGAAGCTGTTGGTCCTGCTATTACAATTACTAATGGTTTGCTATTCATAAAATTTCCTTTCAAATTAATTTTTATACATAACTATATTATTCTTAATATGTGGTTATCTTCTACTAAATTTTCTTTCTATATCATTTTTAGTCATTTTTATAGCTGTTGGCCTACCGTGAGGGCAAGTAAACGGATTTGGTAATTCCATTAACTTGTCCAATAATGCAATTACTTCTGGCAATTCTAAATTCATATTAGCTTTAACTGCTGATTTACAAGCAACTGTTGCTATAAATTTTTCCTCTACCTCTTGACGTTCTGTTCTTGCTACTGTATCTATCTCATCTAATATGTCTAAAAACAAAGATTTTGTATCCATATCCATACACATACTAGGAACACCTACCAATTTTACTGTTTTATCTCCAAATTCTTCTACTTTAAAGCCAGCTTTTTCAAAAATATCCATATTTTCTCTTAAAATACATATTTCTTTATTAGTTAAATTAATAACATCTGGAAGCAACATCATTTGGCAATCTTTATTTCCGTTGTAATAATTAGCTTTAACTTTTTCATACATAATTCTTTCATGTGCTGCGTGTTGGTCTAATATATATAATTCATCTTCTATTTCTAAAATTATATATGTTGAAAATGCTATTCCTATAAATTTATATCCCTTATATTTATTATTTTTAGTAAACATTGAAACATTTTCATTTTCTACATATTTTAAATTATCAAATTTTACTTCTTGTCTTTTTACAGTTGCAGGTGCCGTTCCAAATGTTTTTTCATACATATCCTCAAAGTTTTGTGGTTCTTGAGGCTCTTGAACTTCAACTTTTACATCTTCTTCTTTTTTATTGTTTTCTTCATTTGAAATTTTGTCTTCTTCTAAATTTTTAGTTGTTTCTTCTTGTGAGTTACTATTATTTTCTTCCTTAGAAAATATTCTATCTTTAATTTCTTCTATCTCATTCTTTTCTTTTTCATCTATTAAAACTGGCATTTTTTCAATATCTTTTAGCACTTCTGATTGCAATTTTTTTAAATCATCAAAACGATATAAATTTTCTTTTTCATATTCAAAATTATCTTCTTCTAATTTATTAGCTTCTTTTTTTTCTCTAAATATATCACTAATTATATTGTCATTTTTTAACTCTTCTTCTTTCTCTTTACTTACTTTTTTAAATAGATCTACTATATTTTTAGCTATATGTTTAGGTTTTTCTTCTTTTATATCTTCTATTTCTTGTGGTTCTATTTCTTCATTTTTTATCTCTTCATTTTCTTTTATTTCTTGTCTTGCTTCAAATTCATGATTTTTAATTTGTTCTTTTAATTGTTCAATATTGCTTTTTTTCTCAAAATGATTTTGATATATTTCATCTACACTTTTTTCTTTGCTTACATTGCTTATTAAAGAACCTGCTAATAAAGAATCTTTTATAGCATACATTACTGCTTTAAAAACTTCTGATTCATCTACAAATCTTACTTCTAATTTTGCTGGATGCACATTTACATCTACCATTTTTGGATCCATTTCTATATTTAATACTAAAAATGGAAATTTTCCTATTGGTAACATGCCTTTCATAGCTTGCTCTACCGCTGCTGATAACGTTTTATCTTTTACATATCTATTATTTATAAAAAACATTTGATTTGACCTATTGCTTCTTGCAATTTCTGGTTTTCCTATTACGCCTTTTATAAATATATTTTCATATTTATAATTTATAGGTAATAACCCATCTACAATATCTTTTCCATAAATACCATATATTACATCTTCTAATTTTCCATTTCCATTAGTTTGAATTGCTACTTTTCCATTATTTATAAGTTTTATTGAAATATTTGTATTTACTAATGCAATTCTTTTAACAGCATCTTCTATGTAACCTGCTTCTGTATAATCTTTTTTTAAGAACTTGTATCTTACTGGTGTATTAAAAAATAATTTTTCTACAGTAATCGTTGTTCCAACAGGAGAAGCCACCATTTCTTCAGATATAACATTTCCAGCTTCTACAACTACCTTATAACCAGTTTCGCTATTTTGTGTTCTTGATACCATTTCTACTCTAGCAATAGCGGCAATACTTGCTAAAGCCTCACCTCTAAAACCCATTGTTCTTACATACTCTAAATCATCTGCTTTACGAATTTTACTAGTAGCATGTCTTTCAAAAGCTATGACCATATCATCTGGCTCCATACCTTTTCCATTATCAGTGATTCTAATTTTAGAAATTCCGCCATTTTGGACTTCAATATTCACATTTGTTGCACCAGCATCTATAGAATTTTCTAACATTTCTTTTACTACTGAAGCAGGTCTTTCTATAACTTCACCTGCTGCAATTTTATTTATTGTTAAATCATCTAATAAAACTATATTTCCCATTATTTCTCCCTCTTTTATAATAGCTCTAAAATCTTGATATATAGCTATTTTTAATCAAAACATAGCTAGAGCGACACAATCCGGGTCTTGAGTTTTACAATAGCTATATATCAGATTTAAAAATACTTCTATTAATAATATTAAAACATTACTCTAAATTATATAACAAATTATGTAATTTGTATAGAGATTTTTTAAAATTTTGTAACACTTTTTTTTATTAAGAATAATATGTAATATAACTACCACATATTAAAAAGCTTTTAATTGAAAGGGGGAAGACTTATGCCAGAAAATAGAAGTTGTGGAGGAGGATTTGGATTTGGTGATGATTGCTGCTCAATCATACTTTTAATCTTAATAATTTGCTGTTTCTGCGGTGGCGGATGCGGAAGAAGTTGCTAATTTCTAAAATTTAACCTCTAGATGAAATTACTATATATTTGTGAACTTTAAGGTTTTTCCTTAAAGTTCACTTTAAATTATAAAATGGCTTAAATATTTTGTAATCGAATTTTCAAATTATAAAGCCTCTGCTATGTTAAAGCTAACTTTATAATTCTATCTATTAAATCTTTGTAAGGTATTCCATATTCTTCAAGAAGTTTAGGATACATACTTATATTAGTAAATCCTGGTAATGTATTTATTTCATTTATGTATATTTTATTGCTTTCTTTTTCTATAAAGAAATCTACTCTTGATAATCCTTTTCCATCTATTGCTTTAAAAGCTTTTTTAGCTTGTTCTCTTATTTTTTCTACTAATTCATTATCTATCTTAGCTGGTATTTCTGTAATAGAATTTTTATTATTATATTTTGCCTCATAACTATAATAATCATCTGCTGGTTTTATTTCGCCTACACCAGATACAAGTATGTCCTCATTTCCTAATACTGCACATTCTACTTCTCTTCCTACAATGCCCTCTTCTACTATTATTTTATTATCATATATACTTGCTACTTCTATATATTTCTTTAATTCTTCTCTATTTTTTGCTTTATTTATACCTATACTTGAACCTGAATTTGAAGGTTTTATGTACATAGGAAATTTTATATTACTTATTATTCTTTCTGTAGTTTCTTCCAAAGATAAGCACTCTTCGTCAAAACTTTTATTAATATAAAAATACTTATCTTTATATTTCCTTATATATTCATACTTTGCTTGTAATAATCCAGCTTTTTCAAATATAATTTTAGTATAAACCTTATCCATACCTACACTAGAAGCTAAAACTTTACATCCTGCATACGGTAATCTTAATAATTCAAACAATCCTTGTATAGTGCCATCTTCTCCATATAGTCCATGTAATACTGGAAATACTACATCTAAATATTTTAAATATTCCATTACATTTTCAATTTTTTTATTTTTATTGTAATCAAACCATTCCCCATTTTTAGTAATATAAATTTTATACACTTCATATTTCTCTACATCTATATTATTTATAATAGACATTGCTGATTTTACAGAAACCTCATTTTCTGTGGACATTCCACCAAATACAATTCCTAATTTTATTTTTTCCATAAAAAATCCTCCTAATTTAATGATATTAAATTTAGGAGGGTTTATTACAAAAATTTAATAATACATAATTTTAAACTTATGTATCTTTATTATTTAACACCAAAAATTAATTTTATAAAGCCTCGCAAAAATTTAGGGACTTTTTTTACTACGACTTGCATAAATTCCACATCCTTTCATATCAGCATGATAACCAAGCTAATCCAACTGCTATTACGACAACACCTAATAAAAATAACCAACCGTGTTAATGGGAGCAAAATTACTAATAATATTCCTAACCCAAATCCAATTAAACAAACAGCTAATGTTTTCTTTAGCATATTAAACATAATAACTTTCCCCCTTTATCATATAATATTAAAATTAGAAAAATTTGTGAATTTAAAAATTATTGAATTTTTTTTATAAACATTTTCATAATAATTACAAAGAGGTGAATATTTTGACAAATATAAATTGCTTGCAAAATTGTATTTATCAAAATGATGGAAAATGTACTTTAGA
Source organism: uncultured Clostridia bacterium (assembly GCA_944391575.1). Lineage (GTDB taxonomy): Bacteria > Bacillota > Clostridia > TANB77 > CAG-508 > CALXUC01. Next base: position 15,199 of record CALXUC010000030.1, read on the forward strand.
GAAAATATCCTCCCTAAATTTAACTCCTCATAATAATTGTGCATACTTTTCATCAAATCCAAACATTAATACTGAAAAGAAAACTGAACTTTAAGGATTTTCCTTAAAATTCAGTTTTTTCGTTAACAATTCTCAATTTCTTCTTTTGTTAAACCTGTTGCATTTATAATAATCTGTATATTAACTTTTTGTTCTAATAACTGTTTGGCAATATATTTTTTATTCTCTTCTATACCAACTTTTCTTCCTTTTTCATATCCCTGTTTTATCCCTTCTTTCCTTCCTTCTTTTCTTCCCTCTTTTCTTCCCTCTTTAATACCTTGTTTTTTTCCTCTTCTTTTAGCCTCTCTTTCTGCTACTCTTCTATCCATCTCAGCTAATTGTCTTCTAAAACTTATATCTACAACTCCCGGTATTCTGCATAGTTCCTCATATTGCCTTATTGCTTCTTCTAAATTTATATTTTTTGTTCCTGCCATTTTAGTTACCTCCTTATTTTTATTACTTAAAAATACACACCATTGATCGAGTTTGCTTTTTACTATATCCTCATATTTATTATTAGGATCTTTTAATTTTCTTTCTTCTACAAATCTTGGTAATTGTATAAAATATATTTTTGCAGTATCTATATTATATCCCTCTCCATTATTTATATCGCATCTACTAATATAATTAGGCATTCCAGCCAATTTATAATTTAATATATTTATAGAAATAACATTATTTATTTTTTCATAGTCTTCTCCTTTCTCTATTTGAGATGATATTAATTTACTCAAATAATATGTAACTCTTTTATTGTAATGTGAATACCAAGAATTCTGCATTTCTATATTTACTATTTCTCCACCTTCTAATATTGCTTTAATATCTAATGTTGAATCTTTTAAATATGCGCTTTCTGTTGGCAATTCACTACTTTTTTCTATTCTTATAACTTTTACCTTTTCTTCTAATATACTTTCTAAAAAGTCTTCTAATATTTTTTTATTTTTTTCTTTTCCAAATATATTTTTAAATATAGCATCTGTTCTAGGTGTAAGCTTTTTTCTATATTTTTTGCTTCCCATATTCCTCCATTCTGTTATTCAATTCTATTTTAGCATACTTTTACTTATTAGTCAATACTTTTTACTCAAAAATTAACATTGATTTTCTTAAACGATTTGTTTTAAGATTTTAATTCTTATGCTATAACAAAGTGAGTAACTTTTAAAAATTTTATTATTTTAAATTATTATTTTTCCTTTAATTTTAATAATAATCAAAAATTTCTATATCAATAGTATCATGAAAATAGTGATTTTGTCAAGAAAAATCGTTCGTCAAATTCTTACATATATCGACATTCATTACAATTCAGCAGGTATTTAAATAAAAACTTGATATATAGCTATTTGCAAGTCAAGACCCGGATTGTTACACCCCAGCTATGTTTTGACTAAAAATAGCTATATATCAAGTTTTTAGTAAGTATGTCCTGAATTGTAACCGACATTCAAATACCAAATTATAATTTTTCAATATATTATATTTCTATACATATAATATTTTTCCCAATATCTACCTTTGATTTCGCACTTTTTTTATGTTATCATAATACTATAACAACTATCTTTACTAAACTTATGATTATGAAAGGAATGTAATAGTTTGAAAGAAAAATTTCATAACTATATGTGCCTTATTAGCGAAGAGAGAAAGGAATGTAATTTATGAAAAACAAAAATTTTTTTAAAGAACTTTTCAAGCCTATAAAAAACATTAATAAAAAAATATTACATATAATTAATAATGGATTTATCTTTTCTAGTTTTCTTATACTTGTAGGGATTGTACTTTTATTATTACATAAACAATTTTTTATATCTTTTGAATTAATAGAAGCTTCTATGATTATATTTAAAACTAGTCTTTTTTTTGCTATGCAATTTTTAATTTGTGGAATTGCCTTTAACAAAATTTTAAATGCTGATTAAATGCTACAATTCAGTAAAAATTCTATAAAACTTGATATATAGCTATTTTTAGTCAAAATATAGTAGAGTACTTATATATTAATATTTTGCAATCAAAGACCCGGATTGTTATGCTCTAGCTATGTTTTTGATAAAAAATATTAATATATAAGTACTACTAATATTTATTTAGCTGAGAATGTAACGAATTATATCTTAATTTTTTACTTTTTTACTATCTTTACTTGACTTTAAACCTATTATAATGTATCATATTTAGATGGAGGAATTAATATATGTTATGTTCAAAATGTAATAAAAATGCTGCAGTTATTTTTACTAATAAAATAGAAAATGGTAAACCTACTATAGAAGGTTTATGTTATGATTGTGCTAAAAAAATGGGAATTAATCCAATAGAACTTCTAGCTCAACAAGCTAATTTAAGCAAAGAAGAATTAGAAGATATGTCAAATCAATTTGAAGAATTTTTTAATGATATGACTAATAATTCCGATAATTTAGATAATTCTGAAAAGAATAATAATGAAGGATTTTCTATAAAGAAAATGATTGATAACATTTTTAGTATGGATAATAATCCTAATTTAAATAATTTAGAATTTCAAAGATTAGAACCTACTGATGATAATGGTGTTAAAAAGAAAGTTAAAATTGAAAAGAAAAAGGCACCTAAAAAGAAATTTCTTGATGCATATGGCACTAACCTTACAAATAAAGCTTTAAATAATGAATTAGACGATGTTATTGGTAGAAAAGCTGAGATTACAAGAGTAATTCAAATTTTAAATAGAAGAACTAAAAATAATCCTTGTTTAATTGGAGAACCTGGTGTTGGTAAAACAGCTATCGCTCACGGTTTAGCTATTAAAATTGCTAATAAAGAAGTTCCAGCTAAACTTTTAAATAAAGAGGTATATTTATTAGATATGACCGCTGTTGTCGCAGGCACTCAATTTAGAGGTCAATTTGAAGGTAGAATGAAATCTATTATAGATGAATGTAAAGCTTTAAAAAATATTATTTTAGTAATTGATGAAATTCATACTATAGTTGGTGCAGGCGATGCTGAACATTCTACTAATGCTGCAAATATTTTAAAACCAGCCTTATCTAATGGTGAGTTACAACTTATAGGTACTACTACTTTAAATGAATATAGAAAATACATAGAAAAAGATTCTGCTTTAGAAAGAAGATTTCAACCTGTTTTAGTTGAAGAACCTTCTGTTGAAGAAGCTATTAATATTCTTAAAGAAATTAAGAAATATTATGAAGATTTTCACAAAGTATCCATTTCTAACAGCATTATTGAAAAAACAGTTTTAATGTCTGAAAAATATATTCACGACAGATTTTTACCAGATAAGGCAATAGATATTTTAGATGAGGCTTGCTCTAGAATTAACCTTGCTAATAAAGCATTATTCGATTTAGAAGTTTTAAAGAATGATTTAAAAGCTGTTTTAGAAGAAAAAGAAGACGCAGTCTCTACAGATTCTATAGAAGATTACCAAAAAGCAGCTAATTTAAAAACTAAAGAGTGTAATCTTAATTTAAAAATAGAAGATTTAACTAAAAAATTAAAACCTAGTATATTAACAGAAGCTGATATTGCTGCAGTTATCGAAGATTGGACTAAAATTCCTGTTAAGAAAATAACTGAAGCTGAAACTGAAAAATTATTAAACTTAGAAAAGCACTTACATAATAGAATTATAGGTCAAGAAAATGCTGTTTCTACAGTAGCTAGAGTTATTAGAAGAAATCGTGCAGGACTACAAAGTTCAAAAAGGCCACCATCATTTATATTTGTTGGTCCAACTGGTGTAGGTAAAACAGAGCTTGCTAAAACATTAGCTTATGAAATCTTTGGCAACGAAGATGCAATTATACGTATTGATATGTCTGAATATATGGAAGGGCATTCAACTTCTAAATTAATAGGTTCACCTCCTGGATATGTTGGATATGACGACCCAGGTCAACTTACAGAAAAAGTTAAAAGAAAACCTTATTCTATTATACTTTTAGATGAAATAGAAAAGGCTCATCCAGATGTATTTAATATTTTATTACAAGTATTAGATGATGGTAAACTTACAGATGCAAAAGGTAATACTGTTAACTTTAAAAATACTATAGTAATTATGACATCAAATGCAGGTTCTAATTTAAATAATAATTCTATAGGTTTTGGAAAAACTACTGTAGATAATAATAAAATATTAGATAGCTTAAAGCAAACTTTCAGACCTGAATTTTTAAATAGAGTAGATGAAATAATTACTTTCGATTCTTTAACAAAGGACGATTTATTAAAAATAATAGATTTACTTTTAAAAGATACAGAAAAAGCTTTAAAAGAAAAAAATCTAAATTTAAAAGTAACAGACAAGGCTAAAGAATTTATACTAGAAAAAGGAACTGATTTAAAATATGGTGCTAGACCATTAAGGAGAACTATTCAAAGATATATTGAGGATGAAATTGCTGAAAAATTATTAAGAGGTGAATTTATAGAAAATAATCACACTATTTGTGTTGATTATAAAGATAATCAAATTACAATTAACTAGTTAGAAAGAGGTTTTTATATGCTACAAAAAGTACTAAGAAATATACCAAATATCTTAACTCTATTTAGAATAGTTTTAATACCATTTATAGTTATTACTGTTATGAATGATGATTATATTATGGCAATAGTATTTTTCGTTATTTCAGGTTTAACAGATGTTTTAGATGGTTGTATTGCCCGTAAGTTTAATTTTATAACCGATTTTGGGAAATTAATAGATCCACTAGCTGATAAACTAACACAAATCGCCACACTAGTTTCTATAGTTATTAAAGGTCTTATCCCATATTGGATTTTAATAGTAATTCTTTTAAAAGAAGTTATTATGATTTGCGGTGCTTCATTTTTATATGGAAAAAGTACAGTAGTTTCAAGTAGATGGTTTGGCAAATTATCAACTGTAGTATTATACATTGCTATATTCCTTTCAATGTCTATAAGACAATTTAACTTGCCACCTATTTACGAAACAATTAATTTCTATATATATTGTTTTGCAGTAGCTACTACACTTTTCTCATTAGTAATGTACTTTAAGACTTTTTATTCAAGGGACTTACTTAAGAAAGATACTGAAAATAAATAATTTATGTATAATATTTTAAGATATAAAATTTTGCAGAGTAAAATTTTATATCTTAAAAATTATGCAACAACTTTGGATATACTTGCTAAAAGCTTGATATATAGCTATTTGCAAGTCAAGACCCGGATTGTGGCGCCTGAGCTTGTTTTTTGACTAAAAATAGCTATATATCAAGCTTTAAATAAATATCTGCTGAGTTGTTACAAAATTATAATTTGAAAGGATTTATAAATTATGGAATCTAGATTTAAAGATACAGAAAATTTAGGAATACTAGGAATAATAGAAAATGTTTTTTTATTAATTATAAAAGGAATTATAGGAATAGCAACAAATAGTCAAGCAATGATTGCAGATTCTATTAATAGTGCCGGAGATATATTTGCTTCTCTTATGACATTTATAGGAAATAAAATCTCTAGCAAACCTGATGATAAAGACCATAATTTTGGTCATGGGAAAGCTGAATATATATTTTCTTTATTAATTAGTATTTCAATGGTAATAGCTGCTATTACGCTTTTAACTAATGCAGTGAAATCTTTAATTTATGGAAATGATGTTACCTTTTCTTGGTTTTTAATTATAATCTGCGTAGTAACAATTATAACTAAATTAAGCTTATATATATATGCTAAAAAAATATATAAAAAATATAATAATATATTAGTATTAGCTAATATGAATGACCATAGAAATGATTGTATAGTTACAACATTTACTTTACTATCATCTATACTAATATTATTTAATATTACATGGTTTGATGCCGTAACTTGTATCGGAATATCTATTTGGATATTATATACAGGGTGGAAAATTTTCTTAGAAAGTTATAATATTTTAATGGATACATCTATAGATTCTGAATCTGAGAAGAAAATACTTGAATTAGTAAAAAAATATCCTGAAATAAAAAATGTTGAAAAATTTTCTTCTTCCCCATTAGGCAGCCAATATTTAATAGTATTAACATTAAATATTGATGGAAATATATCTACATTTGATAGTCATAAAATTGTTGATGATTTAGAGCAAGATATTTTAAAACTAGATAATATACACGCTGTACATATACATATTAATCCTATATAATATAAAAATTTGTAACAACTTAGGCTATACTTTCTAAAGGCTTGATATATAGCTATTTTTAGTCAAAACATAGCTAGGGCGCCACAATCCGGGTCTTGACTTGCAAATAGCTATATATCAAGCTTTTATTTAAATATCTGCTGAGTTGTTACAAATTTTTAATATATATGTACTACTAATATTTATTTAGCTATTAATTGTAACTTTATATTAAATATTAAGTAATTATTTTCCTATGTTTACTCCTATTATTCCCCCTAGCATACCTGTTAAAATACTTGCAATTATTAATATAATTGAATTTGTATTTACACTAAAATCTCCTATAAAAGCACTTGATATAAGATATAAAAGTAATATATATACAAAACCTATAATACCACCATTTAAAAGCCCATTTTTCTTTATTTTTATATTAGATAACGAACTTCCAAGTAAAATACTTATTCCTGTAATTACTACAACTACTGGAAATATTGTATCTTCTGATATATTTGTATATGTTAATAATAATGCAAAAATTAAAATTAATACTAATGTTGTAATAAATGCAATTATTATACCTTTAAGCACGTTTTTAAAAGTTTTATTTTCAATACTAGAAACTTCCATAATAAAATCCATTCCTTTCTTAATTTTCTAAAGGGACACATAGTTATGAAAGCGATTAATTCAAACTAAATTTTTCCCATATTAATTAATATGAAAGTCTTTAATAAATAAGTACTAATCTAAATAAAATATAGTAGATTAACTTTGTTTTTAGGAAAGTAACAATCAAATTGTATTTTCCTAGAAATAAAAAACAAGGCATAGAAGTATAATACCTCCGTGCCTTGATATTTGATATATATATAATTATCTCTTTGAAAATTGTGGTGCTCTTCTTGCTTTCTTTAATCCATATTTCTTTCTTTCTTTCATTCTTGAATCTCTTGTTAAGAATCCGTTTTGTTTTAAAGATAATCTGAATTCACCATTTGCTTGTAATAAAGCTCTTGATATACCATGTCTTATAGCTCCAGCTTGACCTGTATATCCTCCACCTACTACTGTAGCAATTACATCATATTTATCTAATGTATTTGTTAAAACTAATGGTTGTTTTACTATTACTTTTAGTGTTTCCATTCCCAAATATTCATCAATATCTTTACCATTAATTGTAATCTTACCATTACCATCTACTAATCTAACTCTTGCTATAGCCTTTTTTCTTCTACCTGTTCCGTAGAAAACTACTTTTTCTGATTTTGCTTTAGACATTTTTTATATCCTCCCTTATATAATTAAAAATTCCATATTTCTGGTTTTTGTGCTTGATTTATATGTTCTGCACCATTATATACTCTTAATTTTTTTAACATTTGTCTTCCTAATTTTGTTTTTGGAAGCATTCCTTTTACAGCTAACATCATAGCATTATCAGCTCTGTTTGCCATCATAACTCTAGCAGTAGTTTCTTTCATACCACCTATATATGATGAATGACTTCTATAAATTTTTTGATCTAATTTTTTACCTGTTAAAACTGCTTTTTCACAATTAATTATAATAACATTATCACCTGTATCTAAGTTAGGTGTATATGTTGGTTTATGTTTCCCTCTTAATAATTTTGCTGCTTCTGAAGCTACTCTACCAAGTGGCTTATTTTCAGCATCAATAATATACCATTTTCTATCTATTTCACTTATTTTAGCACTATATGTTGTATTATTCATTATTAATACATCCTCCATTCATTTTTTATATGTAATTTTATAGAGCTAAACCACCGGGGAGAAGTTTAATCTCATAACTTTTACATAATGCCTTATTATTATAATATTTTTTTACTGAAATGTCAAGTAATTTTGGGCATAATTTTGGAAATAATGTGAATTTTTAGTGATAATGTCCCCTTTATGACTTTGAATTTTTAGTAAAAATGTCCTAGTATAAATCATGAAAAT
>CALXUC010000031.1 GCA_944391575.1 uncultured Clostridia bacterium
GAAGATTTATGGAAAATGTTCACGTCGAGCCTAAGCGAGGACTAAGTGAAAGGGTGCCATAAATCTGAATTAGAGCTCCTTATTGTTTTTATGAGCCGAGCAATTTATTTAAAATAGCTATATATCAAGTTTCTATAAAATTCTTACTAAATTGTAAAATTTTGCCTTACATATTCATACATTATTATTGAAGCTGCTACTGATGCATTTAGACTTTCTGTTTTTCCGCAACATTGGTATTTTTATATGCGTATCTACTTTTTTTAAAATTTCTTTTGATACTCCATTAGATTCATTTCCTATTACTACTGCTACTTTTTTTAATTGAACATCGTATAGATTTTTATCTGTATTTAATGATGTTACTAATACTTTATATTTTTGCTTTTTTATATCGTCTATCGTTTTTAATAAGTCATCAGATTCAATTATATTTACCCTAAATATTGCTCCCATTGTTGAACGTACTACTTTTGGACTATATGCGTCTGTTGTATTTTTAGATACTATAATTTGTTTTAAATTAACGCTATCTACAGTTCTTAAAATAGTTCCCATATTTCCTGGATCTTGTAAATTATCTAATATTAATATAAAATCTTCATTGTAATTTATTTCATTTACTTTTTTAGGCTTATTCACTATTGCTAATATACCTTGTGGATTTATTACGTCTGTTAAAGTTTTAAATATCATTTCTGTTACATATATACATTCTTGATTTGCAATTTCGTACAAAAACTTTGAACTTAAAGTTTCTTTTTTTATACATTCTTCACAAATAATTATTGTATCTATATCAGCATTCTCCTTTATAGCCTCTTCTAACATTTTTATGCCTTCTATTATAAATTGTCCTTTTTCATCTCTATACTTCTTATCTTTTAATTTTTTAATATGCTTAACTTTTTCATTATCTTTGCTAGTAATAATTTGCATCCTTATCACCTCAAAATTATTGTTTATATTTTATTGAAAGAGCTTACTTATATAAAAGTCTTGATATATAGCTATTTGCAAGTCAAGACCCAGATTGTGTCGCCCTAGCTATGTTTTGACTAAAAATAGCTATATATCAAGACTTGTTAAGTTAAACTCGCTCTCAAAAAATTTTTAATCTCCTTAATCACATTATTATCTTTCATTAAAATTGTAATCACATTTTCTTTTTCTGTTTTTACTTTTATTCTGTTATTATAAATTTTTATTAAGTCAGGTATTTTTGTTACATCATAATTTTTACCTAATGTGAAGTTAATTCTGTCTCGTTTTTGTTGTACTTTTATTATATTATTCTCTTTACACATTCTTTTTATTCTTGCTACTTCTAATAGATTTTCTATTTCTTTTGGTAAACGGCCATATTTATCTATTAATTCGTCTAGTATATTTCTAATATCATCTTCTGTCTTACATAATGCTATATTTTGATATATTTCTATTTTTTGATTACTATTGCTTATAAATTCATCTGGTATGAAGCAAGATAGAGATATGTCTATTTGTACATCCTCTTCTTCTTCTATTGGTTCGTTTGCGTTTTGCATTTCTTTTATTACTTCTTCTAATAATTTACAGTACATATCGTAACCTACACTTTCCATATGGCCATGTTGTATTTCTCCGTAATAAACTTCCTGCTCCACGTATTTCTAAGTCTCTCATTGCTATTTTGAATCCTGAACCAAATTCTGTAAATTCTTTTATTGCTTTTAATCTTTTTTCTGCCACTTCTGATAATAATTTGTCTCTTTTGTATGTTATATATGCATATGCTTGTTTTTCTCCTCTTCCTACTCTACCTCTAATTTGATATAATTGTGCTAGTCCTAATCTATCTGCATTTTCTACTATTATTGTGTTTGCATTTGGTATATCTATTCCTGATTCTAATATTGTTGTACATACTAGTACGTTTATATCTCCTCTTATAAATTCTTCCATTATGTTTTCTAGTTCTCTACCAGACATTTGCCCATGTGCAAAGTCTACTTTTGCTTCTGGGATTAATTCTGCTATTTCTTCTGCTTTTCTTGAAACTTCTTCTACTCTATTTAAAAGGTAGAATACTTGACCGCCTCTTTCTATTTCTTTTGTAATTGCCTCTCTGACAACTTCTTTGTCATATTCCAAAACATAAGTTTGAACAGGTTTTCTGTTATGAGGTGGCTCATATATTACAGACATGTCTCTAATTCCTACTATAGACATATGGAGCGTTCTTGGAATTGGGGTTGCGCTCATTGTTAATACATCTATATTTGTTTTTAGTTGTTTTATTTTTTCTTTTGCTTTAACTCCAAAACGATGTTCTTCATCTATTATTAATAATCCTAAATTTTTAAACTCTACGTCTTGGCTTAGAATTCTATGTGTACCAATTATAACATCTATTTCGCCTAATTTTAATTTTTTAATTATTTGCTCTTGTTCCTTTTTCGTTCTAAATCTATTTAAAACTTCTACTTTTATTGAAAATCCTTCCATTCTACTTTTAAAGCTTTCATATTGTTGGTTTGCAAGTATTGTTGTTGGTACTAGATATGCAACTTGCTTGCTATCCATACAAGCTTTAAATGCAGCCCTTATTGCGACTTCTGTTTTCCCATACCCAACATCTCCACATAGTAACCTATCCATTGGTTTACCTAATTCCATATCTGCTTTTACTTCTTCTATACATCTTAATTGGTCATCAGTTTCTTGGTATGGAAATGTGCCTTCAAATTGTTGTTGCCATTCATTATCTTTTGAAAATGCATATCCTTTTGCATCTTTTCTTTTAGCGTATAATTCTATGAGTTCTTTTGCAACTTCTCTTAAATTCTTCTTTACTTTTGCTTTAGTTTTTAGCCAATCTTTAGTACCTAATTTATTTAATTTTGGAATACCATCTGTATCAGTTATATATTTTCTTACTGAATCTAATGAGTCTATTGGCACATACAATATTCCATCATCTGCAAATCTTAATTTAATATAATCTTTAATTACATTATCTGCTTCTATGGTGTTTATGCCCATAAATTGAGCTATACCTTGATTTTTATGAACAACGTAATCTCCAACACTTAAATCATCTACTACTATGTGTTGACCTTCTTTAAATTCCTTACTATATTTTCTTCTTTCTTTTTTTATCTCAAATAAATCTTTTGTTGTAATTATTATTAAATTAAAATCAAATAACTCTACACCTGTGCTTAAACTGCCTATTTCATTTTCTATATTTCCTGCTATTTTATTTTCTTCTAATAAATTTATAACTTTTACTTTAGTTTCATTGGTTTCATTCAAAATAATTACTTTTTTATTATTATCAACTGCTTTTTTCATTTCTTGTATAAAAAGTTCTAATGTACTTCTGAAAAAATTCATTTCTTTAGTTTTAAAGCTATATTTTTCATTTAAAGTTGGTCCCTTTGAAAGGATTCTACCGCTATTTTCAGCTTTTACAAATGTATTTCTATTTAATAAAGCTTCTTTCTCTCCTATTAATTCTTCTCTTAACAAATGGACAATAACTTTGTCATTTAGTATATTGTCATTTTCGTTAGAGTAGAAATCATAAAAATCTCCTATACTTTTTAAAGCATCTGGTACTAATTTTTCTTTTTCCATTAATAATTTTATTATATTTTCAGTATCTTTATTTATATTCTCTATTCTCGCTTTTATTTTATCTATTTCATCTAAAAATATTACTGTATCTTTTTCTAAGTAATCTAAAAAAGTAACTTGTTTTTTATAAAATGCATTTAAATATTTATCTACCTTATTTATATAATTCCCTTGTAAGATTTCTTCTATATCCTCTTCTTGTCTCTCTTTTATGTTAGAGTTTTTAGATAACTCTATATCCCCTGTAATTGCTTCCAGATTTCTTTCTAACAAGAATTCATACGCAGGATATATATCTATACCATCTAACATTTCTGTTGAACGTTGTGACTGAATATTAAAGTATCTAATACTATCAATCTCATCATCAAAAAATTCTATTCTTACACCTTTTTCAGAAGAAATTGCTACATCTACAATTCCACCTCTTATCCCAAATTGCCCTTTGCCTTCTATTAAGTCAAAACGTTCATATCCTAATGATATTAAATTTTGTTTTATATTTTCTAAATTATATCTTTCCCCTACTTTTAATTCTAATACATTTTTATATAAAACTTCTTTAGAAATCATTTTTTGTGAAACCGCTTCTATTGTAGTTACAATTATATTTATTTTATTAGAATACATTTTATTTAAAGTTCTTATTCTTTCAGCATACACTTCTTTACTTTGTGCTTCGTAATCGTATGACATAATTTCTCTCTTTGGAAAATATAATACATCTACATCTTCCGTTACAATAGCTTTTATATCTTTAATTATGTTTTTAGCTTGTATTTCATTATACGTAATTACGCAAACATTTCTTTGTAGAAGTTCTTCAGTTGTTGATACAAAAATATTCTTACTCACGTCAGTTAACCCCGATAAAATTATCGGAGTTACTTTCTTTTTTATATTATTTAAATAATTATTAAACTTTTCTGAATTTGATAATTCATTAACTATGCTGTTCATTAAAATTATCCTTTCATTGTTATATTTTTTATATTAAAACTTATATACTAATTATCTTTCCTCATCATGCATTTTTTCTTTCCTTGCTTTTATATACTCTTTTTTAATTCTATTCATTTCCGGTATTTTTTGCAATGTATACGATAGTGCATTTAAGTTATCATCTATTATTTTATCATAATTATCATCTAAATATGGTGACAATGGATTCCCCGGCACTTTTGATAATTCTATTAAAAGATTACCTGGTATTTGCATTCTTAATAAATCGTTAAAACAATTTAAACTAGATTCTGAATTTACTATATTATACTTAGCTTTATTTGCGTATACTTCTGCAACCTTTTTATTATATACTTCTTCTAAATCCATATATTTCATTTTATTTTCTGTTACTACGTCATTAACATCTTTATATGGTTTATAATATACTATTCCACCAGTACTATGGTAATTCATATATGCACATAACTCTATATTCTTATTGTTTTTTAGCTTTAAAAAGAAATCAAATAATGCTTTATTTTCTAGTTCATACTCAAATTCTTTTCCCTTCATTGGGCAACCTATTGGACCTGGTTTTGTTGTTTCTATATTATTATATCTTAATAAAGAATATAATGTTTTACCTTCTTTTATTGCTTGTATTTTTGGATTATATGGCATATTTTGATTTAAGTCTACTCCATTCCCATTTGAATGCCATATAGCTAAAGTACCTTCTGGTATACCATTTTCCTTATACATTTTTATTAAAGATTTTTGTATATATTTAAACTTACTTCCTAATATAACATAAGGATCTATATGTCCAAAAAATTGTTGATGCCTTTTAAATTTAGTATTTAATTTTATTTTTACATCTTCATCATCTTTATTATATAAATCAACGTAGTTTGAATATACTTTTTGTGCTTCTTCATTTGACAAATCTTTTTTGATTATTTCTCTTATAGCTGAAGTAGATATTAAGTATCCTTCTGGATTTATCATTGGTAAAAAATGCAAAGTATATTCATTGCTTTTTAAAAAACTAAACTGCTTACTATCTTCTGCAATTCTTTCCATTACTGTTAATAAAAAATTAGTAGTTATAATTTCACACCCATGTTGAGAAGCACTTAGCACAATATGATTTTTTCCAGTCCCTGAGGTAAAATGCAAAATTGGCAATTTATATGTAGTATATCCTATCGACTCTTCTCTTTTTATATTAGAAGAAATATTTTCTATTCGTCTTAATTTAGATAAAACTTGTCTATAATCTAAGATTTTATTTTCCATAATGCTCTCCTTAAAATATTGTTTAAATTAATTTCTTATTACAAAATATATCTAAAGTACTTATATATTTTTATCTAAATTATAAATTGTATATTTCTATCTTTTTATCATTCTCGCATTAAATTTATCTTTCAAGTTATTTATTATTCTAAAGAAAAATTCATCTTTTAATACAAATAAAATACCAAAATATACACATATTCCAACAACAACTTGTAATATAGTATTATAAATACCGCCTACAAACTTTTCATTTATTAATAATGTAATTACGAGCATTATTATTCCTGCTATCCAATATTTTATTGAACATTTAAACCAACCAACCATACTTATTTTATTTCTCATATAAATCAAGTGTATTGCTAGAACAGTTATTTCTGCTGCTACTGATGCAATAATTGCTCCTAATGCTCCATAAGTTCTTATTAATATAAGGTTTAAAATAAAATTTAAAACGGCTCCTACTACAACAGATATTGTAAATATATTTTGCTTTTTTACTGGCATTAAGTACTGCATTCCTGTTACATTATTTAGTCCAATAGCAAGTATTATAACACTTCCTATTATAATTAATATGTCCATACCTTCGAAGCCTTCTCCAAAGAACCATGTAACAAATCCACTAGAGATAGCTATTAATCCAAACATTAATGGTATTCCTAAGAACCATACAAAATTAAAAGAACTTTTTAAGTACTGTGAAATTTCTTCATTTTTTCCATTTATAAAATTATTTGCAATTCTTGGTGCGACAACTGTTCCTAATGAAGTTACTATTGTTAATACCATTTTTACAATTTTTTGTGAATAGTCGTATATACCTACCTCTGCCATATTATCTGTTAAAGCACCAAGCATTGTTCTATCTAATATTGTATATACTTGTATAGCAATTTGAGGTACAAAGCAAGTTAATATTGGTACAAGATGTTTAAAGATTTTTAATTCTTTTATACTTATTTTTTGTATATATTTCGGTAAATAAAACCATAATGTAAGATTTCCAAAAAATTCTGATGCTACTAATATTAACATATAAATCCATAAATCTTCAGTTGTTTTTACGAAAATAAATATCGTAGCTATACTTATAAATTTTACAATTATATTTCTTATTACAACTTTTTTAAATTCTTCTTGTCCTTGAAAAAACCAACTAATATCAAAACAGTTTGATATTAATTGAATTAATAAAATTTTATAATATATTTCATATTCGCCATTTGAAGCGAATGTTATATAAAAGGCAACTATAGAAATAAGCATTGTTATAAATCTTAAAATAACAATTTCAAAAAAAACTTTACTTCTATCCTTTATATTTTCTCGAACGTATGCAATTTCTCTTTGTGCATATAACCCTACTCCTAATGAGCCAAATAATATAAAGTATGCTGAAATAGATGTGGTATAACTACTAATACCTATATTTTCCGCTCCCAAAATTCTTGATAAGTATGGAATTGTTACAATAGGTAAAATTATTACAAGAATCTGATACGTTACATTATATATATAATTTTTTGCTATACTTTTTGACATTATCTACTCCTTACTTGTTATAACTTATTTATTATAAATATATTCGTACATATCTTGCTTACAAGTATCTAAATCTGCCACAAAATAATACACACCATCTATATAATCACCTTTTCCATAATCAGTACTTGGAACTTGAACTGAAATTATATTATTCATATAGTCGTTTTTATTTGTAAATGCAGATGCAGCTAATCCTAAATATTCTGATATGTCCATATTAGTTCTAACTTGTTGTAAAAATATGTCCACTAAATCTAAAATTTCACCAAATGATTTTTGAGAAATTTTACCCATTACTTCTGTTAAAACTTCTCTTTGTCTTTCTGCTCTTGTAAAATCACTTCCTACATATCTATCTCTGCAGTGTGCTAAAGCTTGCTCACCATTTAAATGTACATCTCCATATTCTGTCATAGGGACATATTCTTTTCCCATTATTTCATATGATTCTTTTAAATAATCATTTAAGACATCTCTTTCTTCTTTAGATATATTTATATCTACTCCACCTACTGCATTTATTACATTTATTAATCCTTCAAAATTAATTGTTATATATTCAGTTATATTTAATCCAAAATTGCTGTTTATAGTTTTTATTGCTAATTGCTCTTGGCCATATGCGTATGAGTGATTTATTTTTGTATTGCCATATCCTGGTACATTTACATATGTATCTCTTGGAATGCTTATTAATTTAATAGATTTTTTAGTCGGATTTATTGATACTATCATCATTGTATCAGCTCTACCAGCATCCATATTTGATAAATCCCTAGAATCTGAACCAAAGAATGCAATATTTATTATGCTATCAAATTCTTTTTTAGTTATCCCATATTCACTAAGTTCATTATATAATTCATCATTTACAGCTAAATCTGATTCGTCTAGCTCCATTTTCATCATATTTGATAATGTATTTGTTATTGCAAATATTGTTATCGTTATTATTAAAATTATTATTACTACTATTGCTATTATTACTCTTGGTACTGTTATTATTCTTTTTTTCTTTTCTTCTTTTCTTCCCACTCTTAAATCTCCTCTTTAATATATTTTCAATCTTATATATTTTACTATAAATTGCAAGAAAATACAAGGATTTTAATTGATTATTTTAAAAATTTATAGTATAATATTTTTGTCCTTTCATATTACCTTCTTTTATTTTTATAAATAAGGAGGATTTCTATGAAAAACTTACACAAGTTATCGCATTATTCATCATATACTTAATTTTAAAAAAGTTTGATGAAGAATGAAAAATACTAGAGTCTCGTATACTCTAGTATTTTTTGTCCTCTTACTTACTACAAATTATCTTTCTTTCGAAAGAAGGTGAAAATCAGAAATATTTATTTTATTTCTAATTTATCTTTGACATTTTTCATGTCACGTATATTATACTAAATTTTCTCATAAAAATCAATACTTTTTTGTAAAATTTTTTTCATACTTTTTTGTAAAAATTTTTTCATAAAGCATAACAACTGAACGATATTTAAATAAAAACTTTATATATCAAATCCCTCAATTCTATTTATATATCTCTCAACAGATTCAAAAACAACTGTATTTATTTGGTAATCAGCTAACATATTTTTCTTATAATCTAATACATGTACATAAACTACTTTTTCGTAAAAGCTTGATAAATATTGTTCCATTCGTTCTGAAAAAGAATCTCCAATTACCAACAAATTCTTTTTTATTTTCGCATCTTTATTTGTAGTTATCGTTAGAGCCTCATTTTTTTCTTTATCATAAGACATATTAACATCAAGTAAATTTATTTCATAATCCACATCATTATCTAAATATTCATTTATTCCTATCATATTAGCCAAATCTCCGCCGAATTTATTAATTTCAGTAATATTATACTCTCCTATGTTTAAATTTGGATTCATTTTTTTTAATAATTCAACTGTTCCTAAAAAAGCTCCATATCTATTCCAATGAGTATCGTATTTATAATATATATCTTTTTCTTGTTTCGCGTTTAGAAGGCTTTCTTCTAAATATAATACATTTATTTTAGAATTTTCTTCAATATAGTCTTTTACCTCTAATATAGGGTTACTTTCTCTAACTTTAATATAGTCTGGCAATAATTCTTTATATACCCTTTCTTTATTAGGAATAAGTAGATAATAAAATTCTATATTCTTATTTTTTAAATTTTCTTGAACATTAATTAAAGATTCCAAAATCTTCTCTTGATTAATATTCAATTCTTCACGAGAATATTGCAATTGTCCTATTGGATTTCCGTCTGATTTCACATCATAGAAAAGCCAGTCTTCTTTTCCAACTAATACACTATCACTTGTACTTACTTTAAATAGTTTATAATTAAGAATTGACCACAACTGATTAAACTGTGTTCTAAAAGGTGCGTGATCATTATAATAATTATCATAACTTTTTGGAAATTCCGTAAGTGTAGATAACTGCAATTCTGGCTTTGTATATAATTCCCTATTTTCAGTATTTATAACAGGTATTTTGTCTTTGAACATATAAAAAGTTAATGGTATTAAAATTATCATAATTAAAAATATGGCAATAGTTATTATGTTATTAATTTTTTCTTTCATTACTTCACTTCCTAAAATCTAAAATATATAAATGGATTATAAGTATTGCTTATTAACATCATTATACATATCAAAAATAAAAACAACATTACGAAATTTTCACATACTTTTATTTTTTCAAACTTAATGTTATATTTCCTTACAACTTCTTGAATCATGCCGGAGAATAGTATAGCAAAAATAAATATTATTAAATTCTTCATATTGAAAATCATATCCGCGTCGATATTTACAAAACTAAAATCAAATGAGAACATTATCTTAATATATTCTATAGCGTAAGTTAAAGAAGGTGCTCTAAACAATACCCAACCTATTAGTACTACAAAAAGAAGATATATGTGATTTATAAATTTAAATTTATTTTTATCTAATATTTCCTTTAATTTAAATCTCTCTATCAACATAAATACACCGTTATATACTCCCCATGCGACAAAATTCCATGCCGCCCCATGCCATAATCCTGTTGCTAAAAATACTAATGATAAATTTATATATGTTCTTAGTGCACCTTTTCGATTTCCCCCTAATGGAATATATAGATATTCTTTAAACCAAGTTGACAATGATATATGCCAACGTCTCCAAAACTCTGTAATTGATTTAGACATATATGGTAAATTAAAGTTTTCATTAATATCAAATCCAAACATCTTACCCAAACCAATTGCCATATCACTATATCCTGAAAAGTCATAATAAATTTGTATCATATAACAAATTGCTGCTACCCATATTAAAGGAGTATTAATACTATCTAAGTTTAGTGCATATATATAATCTGCAATTTCTCCCATTGAATTCGCAACAATAACTTTTTTAGCTAACCCATACACAAAACGTCTTATTCCAGTTGCAAATTTATTTAAAGTTACAGTTCTATTACTTATTTGCTTATCTATATCATGGTATTTTATTATCGGTCCTGCTATTAATTGCGGGAAGAAAGCTATATACAATGCTAAATTTAAAATATTTTTCTGTACTTTTATTTCTTGCCTATATAAATCTATCAAATACGAAATAATTTGAAAGGTATAAAATGATATTCCTATAGGCAAAGCAATATCTTGTACAGGTATAGCTTCAAAATTAAATAAACGGTTTACATTAAGTGCAAAGAAATTGAAATATTTAAAATATCCTAGTAATCCTAAATTAGTAATAATTGCACATATTAAGATAATTTTCTTTTTACTATTATATTTGTCTATTAGTAAACCATATATGTAATTTATCAAAATTGATAATAACATTAATACAACATATTTGGGTTCGCCCCAACTATAAAATATAATACTAAAAATTAATAATATAATATTTCTATATTTATCTTTTGCAATAAAATAGAGACCTAATAATATAGGTAAAAACACCCATAAAAATATCATTGAACTAAATAACATAATTTTCCCCTTTTTTGTACTAATATTTTTACATTTTTATAATTGATTTTGCTTTTTTTATATACCCAATTCCTTCTTTTAAACAACTTATAAAAGTTTTATTCATAAATATTACTATAAACAATAATGCCAATATTACATAAATTACACAACCTATTATTGCATTACTTATTTGGCTACATATCAAAAATACTCCCATTATCACAAATAAATATATGTATTCTTTTAACTTCAATTTATACTGTTTGAAATCTAATTCTCCTATTATAAACCAAATTATATTTGTTATTAAAGTTGCTATTGCAATCATTTCCATAGAATTATAAATTTGATATAATACTATATTTAATACTACTGATAATACTACCACAGAAGCCATTATTTTAAAATATCTATTTTGTTTTCTTTCGGCTTTATATAAATTAATATGCACACATCTTATAACTATTGATATGTATTGTGCTGCAAATAGTATAAATAGTACATTTAATGCTTCTGAATACTTAGTTAACCATATATCTATAATAAACTTAGCAGGAAACACTACAACTATAATTACTGTAGAGAATAGTAGTATTACTTTTTTTATTCTTATTACATCATCTTGACTTCTATTATTACAAAAATAATTATACATTACTGTACTTATTGGCGTTACAAATACATTCATCAAATTTTCTATACTAACTGCAAATGAGTAAAATGCAAATTTTATAGAACCTAACCAATTCTGTACAAATATTCTATCTATACTTGTAAATATTACATTGCAAAAATTTCCTATCATTAAAAAGAAACCTGATTTTACATCTTCTACTAAATATTTTTTATCTGCTTTTACAGGTATTTTTCCAAATATTTTTCTATTTTCTCTTTCTAACATTAACCAATATACAATATAGACAATTATATATGCGATTATATACGTATTACTATTATCTGATTTTATTATTAGTAACAAGATAACATTTATAAAAAATATCAATAATGTATTTATATTCGTAAATCTTGAATATTTCTTGAATTGCCCTGTTGCTTGATATAAGCTTCTTATATAATTAGCAACATTTATTGGTAATATTACTAATGCACAGAATAACAAGATTTCATTTTTTATAATAATTGAAACTATTATTGCAAGTATAGCCACTATTAATTGAAATATTTTAAATGTTTTAAATTCTGCTAATACCTCTTTCTTATCTACTTCGTCTACATTTTTTCCACCATATTTCAAGTACATACCATCTGAAAAACCTAGGTGCAATATTCCTATATACGTTATATATAGCTGGAATAATTTTATACTAGAATACGTTTCTATTGAAAGATATTTAGGTAATACAAATCCTGTAAATAAGCTTATTATTAAGTTAATTACATTTGCAATAAATACGTACATTGCTCCTTTTTTTAAACTCATTTTACATTACTCCATATTAAATCGTTTTATCCATTCTTCAAAGTCATAATAATTTACTATTTCTTCATTTACTGGTTCATACGGACTATCTATAAATTGTTTTATGTTATTCATATCGTCTTTTCCTAATACAAAAATATTATTCGGATTATAGAAGTCGTAATTTACTATATCTAAGTTGTTTGTTATTAATTTTTTATTGAAAAATAAAGCCTCCATCGGTCTTAAAGTTAATCCATTTTGGTTTTCGCTAACTATATCTATTATAGCTTTAGATTCATCTACTAATTTTAAATAATCTTCATACTCAACTAAATCTTTTTCGCTCTCTATTATTTTAAAAGTACCATTAACATTATGCTCTTTTAATTCTTTATCCAAATTTTCTATATATTTTTTTCGATTCTTATTTCTGCCTAAAAATATAAAATCACTTTTTATTCCTTTATTAGGTAACTTTACAGTCTTTGAATAATATTGAGGATTATATTTTAAATTATACTTTTTTACATCTTCTAAATCAAATGACCATATTTCATCTATATTTTTATCTCCTAAAAATCTTTTAGTGTATTCATTTATAGGATTCCAAAAATATAAAATTATTTTACAATTTTTATTATGCCTTTTTATATACTTTGAAATTTGCATATTATATCCATTGTCTTTAAAAACAAATAATTTATATTTTTTTATATCTTTTTTCCACTCTCCCATTACAAATGGTATAATTGGCAAATTAAATTTTCTTATTACTTTAAAAAGAAATTTATTCGTATTGATTTTATAATATTTCCCCACATTATAATTTTTTAAATATTTATAAAATATGTCATCATTACAAATTTTTACAATCAATGTCTCTTCTTTATTTATCATAATTATGTTACCTTTCTTTATACTTTAATATTCTTTCTTTTAAACCTTTTATAAATAATTCTCTATGTGCTTCACATTCTATAATATTTAATAAAGCCAAGCAATCTTTTAGCTTATATCTGTTTACAAAATATTTTCTATTAAATAGTCTATTTAAAATTCTATTATATAACCTTAATCCTGTAGACATATGTAAATATTTATTTAATTCTTGACTTGCAAACTCCTTGTATTTTTCTTCAATAAACTCTTCACTTTCTATTTCTTTATTTCTACTTTCAAACTCTTTCAATATGTTTTCATTTTTAGATATTCTTATCAAACTATTATGTCTTTCTATTGGAATAAAATTTGTATCTATTCCATTTTTTTCAATATTTAATTCAACTAATAATGCCGTATTCCAATATTCATCATCTTTACAATCGAATATAAAATTTCCTTGTCCATATAAAATTTTAGCATTATTATATACTTCTAATGAACCTATACAATGGCTATGTTGAGTTATTACTATATCTGCACCAAAATCAACAAAATTTTCACATACTCTTTTTAATTCTGGCGAAGGATACCTATAAAATTCTTTTCCTCCATGATATATAATTATTAAATAATCACATTCTTTTTTAGCATTGTGAATTTCTTTATATGCTTTTAAGTCTCGCATTGAATTAGCACCTTTTGAAATTTTAGTAGCTACAGAAAATTCATTTTCACACACATTATATATTCCAACTTTAATATCATTTTTTTGAAAATAGTGCGTTTCTGCGACTTCATCAGAATTGTTTATAATTCCAATATATGGAATTTTTTCATTTTCTAATAATTTTACTGTGTTTTCTAACCCTTCAATTCCATAATCTAAAATATGGTTATTTGATAAACATATTAAATCTGGATTTAAAGATTTTATTCCATTAATTGTATTAGGTGGAGCTATTAAATTAGGCCCATTTTTAACTATAGGCGTAAAATTTTCACCTAGAGGAGATTCTAAATTAAATATTCTAAAATCACTATTTATCCAAATACTTTTAAATTCTTCTCCTAATTGATCTATCAAATTATCCTGATTAAACTTATCTATATTGGAATTAGTTGGAACTAAATCTCCACCTATTATTATTTTCATTAAATTTTCATTCCTTTCTTAATTCATAAACATATAACCTTTATCCTATTTATACTCTCATTTATCTTCCTTGAAACACATTTATTTCATCATCTATAATTGTACCATTTTCTATAATTAAAGCTTCTTTTAATATTACGTTTTTCTTACCTTCTATCATATCATCTAAAAATTTTACAACTTCTTTTGATATTGATTCTGTTGCATCTTTAAACAGAAATGTAGGTGTATGGTCTACTGCATAATGCATTATTCCTTCTTCTATATAAGTCGGATTTTCTACAGTTGTAGGTATACAGCTTTCTATTGCGCCGTTTTTATCACAGCTAACATCTATTATTAAAGAATTTCTTTTTAATCTTTTTAAGTCGCTTCTACATACAATATGATCTTTTCTATTTACATCCCATAAAACGCAATTAACTATAACATCAAATTTTTCCATTTCTTTTACAAAGTTTTTTTCAATTTTCCTGTTAAAGATCTCTACTTTTGCACCCAATTTATGCAAAATATTAGATGCACCTATTGATGTATTTCCATTTCCTAAAATTGCTACATTTAATCCATGGAATTGCTTTCCATAACAAAGCATTGCATGTAATACAGAAGCTTGTCCTGCTATTTGATTATTCTTATAAAAAATATGACGGTTTCCATCGTACATTTTTTCCCAAGCGTATACTGTTAATTTATTATCAATACATCTTTGGGTTATATCATAATTTTGCGTTGCATGTATCCAACCAAAGATAGTCTTGTCTTTCATTTTATCTAAGTCCAGCGAATCTCCTATTTTAGGATCACAAATTATATCACAACTAAATATATCCTCTTTTTCTACAACTTTACAACCTAATTTAATTAAATCATCGTCTGAAAAGCCTAATTTATCTCCATAGCCTTTTTGAAAATATAATTGTTCTTTATTTTTTATTTTATCTATATCGCCCATTGTAATTGCCCTTCTATTTTCATTTTCCTTTTCGCTAATTAAAAACCCAACTGTTTTCATGCTTATTACCAACCTTTCTCATATTATAAACTTTTATGATTTACATCTAAAGATAACAAGTTATTTAAAATTTCATCACATTCTTTTGTTCTTGTCGTATCTATTCCGGCTAATGGGAAAAATGTCAATTCTCCAAAATAAATTTTATTATTAATATAATATAAATCAGTTCTTACAAATTTAATATTTTTAGATAAAGTTTCAGCTATTTCAAACATTTTTTCTAAATCTTTAGGCTTACTTATTTTAGCTATTTCAATTTCAGTTAGTTTTTTTGCATCCCAACTCATATCTCTTTGAAATTCCCATTCTCTATTATAATAATAAAATTTAGGATTTCCCGTATCACGCTCTCTACATATCATTACGTAATTAGATTTTCCATCAAAGCAATAGAACTTATAGTCATCGATAGCTGTACCGTCAGTATTTTCCATGTACTTTTCAATAATTATACGTGGCTTTACATCTTTGTATGGCCATTCTCTTCCTTGATAAAAATAATTTCTTTTGAGACATCTATTAATTTTATTTTTAGCCATTTTATAATCAAATTTATTTTTGTCTTTACAAACTATCGTTGATGCTGAATCGTGAGTGCATTTTATCACAAATTGATTTGGTAATTTTTCAAAATCTATATCATCAAATTTTTCATATATTCCTAAAGTTGGAATTATATATTCCTCTCCAATAATACTTGATACATATTTCTTAACTTCATATTTATCTACCATTTTCATATGTTCTGGATTTCTATCATATAATTTAAGCCATTGAAGTTTTTCATTAAAAGTTTGTGGATTTTCTAGATTCAGTTTCTTTTTTACTTTTAACTCGTATAAAAGTTTAATGTACTTCTCATCATCTAAAGTAATTATTCTTTTATTATCCAACCAAAACAATATATATTCTGGTCTTTTTATACATTCTAATACTTTATTTATTAAACTCATTTTTATTTCCCCTATTTTTATTCATGCAAATATACTCTTATTTTAGGATTCTTGTATAAATTATTTCCTAAATTTGCTACTTCGTCTATCTTTATATTGTTTTTCCATAAAATATATGGTAAAGCAATTTGATCTCTTAAACTTTCTGAATTTTTAAATTCTTCCCACCAATTATTTAATAAATTGGTTGCTTTATCACTATTTAAATCTGAAACTATAACTGTGCCTTCCAACATTCCATAATTATTAGGGAAGCCCTCTTTCTTATATCCTTCAACTTGCTCTTTTAAAAGCTTATAATTTCCTTTTTTTAATAATCTACACGCCTCAACCTCATTATAAATGCAATCTCTATATTGATGTTTATGTAAAGATATACCTATATTTTTATTGATAGAATATGTCATACTAGTTAAATCTGAAATTACTTTTATATTTCCGTCTATGTATATTGCATATTCATAATCTTTATCTTTAAATAATTCTGAAGGATGAAATTTTATATACCTATTTATTAAAGTATTATTTTTTAACTCTTTTATATTTTCTGGTATCTTTTTAATATTCCATTGAGTTTCGTAATTCAAATTATTATCTAAGAATGCAACATAGTCAATATTGTCTAATTTTAATAAAGGTTCTTTTAAATTATCATAGCCACCTAAAATAGCAGTGTATACTACTATTTTAGGTCTTTCCTCTGATACTGAATCAAACTTAAAATCATTTTCTACTTCTCCATGTGCATTTAATTTTAGCATTTTTTTTCTATTAAAGAACTTATTAAATACTTCTCCAAACTTAAAAGTTTTAATCATACTTTTCATTTTGATTAAATCTTTTCCTTTTTGATATTCTTTAGACTTTTTAAGGTTTATAATTTCTAAATTCAATTCTTCAATTTTTTTTATAATTTCTTTCTCCATTAATTATTTCCTTACCTCTGTTTACTAATTTTTTTAAATCTTTTTTATCTTTAAATAAAAATATATAAATAATTATCATATACACAAAATATATTACAGTGTCTAAAGTAATAAAACTTCCAAACATCTTCTCTGCTCTATACTGATCAATTAACATATATGCTCCAAAAAATGTAAAGAAAATCATGTAAAATTTACTCTTATTATTTTTAGCCATTATATACATAGTTGTTACAACAATTGCAAATAATATTTGTAATATAATTACGCCGAAAATACCAAAATCAGAATAATAATTTCTCACACCCGAAAAAGTATTTCCGTATAAACCGTCAAAATTAATCCATTGACTTTCATATGGAGTGTAATAATCTATTAAGCCAAATCTGTTTAAAAAAGCTTGTATTCCTGAAAAAGTTTCTTGTCCAAAATGCTCAGAATTTCCAACTTCTCCCCTATCCATAAGCTCATTAAAAGAAGGTATTGGGGAACCTAAATAGAAAGTAATATAATTTACAATATTAGTTTGTTGATTCCTTCCAATTAGTGGCATTACTAAATAAAAAATAATTAATATTCCTAATAAAAGCATTGTTCCAATTTTTAATAATAGTTTTATATTTATTTCTTTATTATAATATTTTCTGTATAGCATAACCCCCATAAAAAATCCAGACACAAATAGCTTAACTAAAGGCGTTCTTCCTGATACAAAAAGAGTAATTATTATAGAAATTAATATAGGTATACAATATTTTAAATTGTTTTTTATTTTATCCTTTAATAATAAATTATTTATAATTATAAAAATAAAGAAAACTGCAAAAAGATCAGCTGCTCTATACATTTGCATTGCAAAAGTATCAATAGATATTGTGCTATCCTCTTTATTAAATAATGGAGTTTGTTCTCTATAAGCATTAATCATTTGGGGAATATTATCGCTTATTCCTGTTATATTAACCATTTGATAAAAAATGTTTATAAACGTTATTATTAAAAATACACATATTATTATCATCTTTATATTAGATATTTTTATTATCTTATAATTTGAATCTTCATTTATATCTTTTTTCTTTTTTAATTTACTAATAGTTTTCTTAATAATAAATTCACCTAATATAAACGAAATAATACCAATAATTATAATTGATACAATTTTAAAACTTATTTCTTCATTATTCCATAAATTAAATATTTTGGCTAAAAAAGCAGCAACTATCGAAGCAAAATACGTAACGGACACAATAAACGATGGTGATAAAATATCTTTTTTAAATAACTTGTATGAAATTAGTGCCAATATAGCAGTTGCAATAATTAAAGTAATATATGTTATCATATTAAAATTCACCCCTTCTCACTTTACTTGTAAGATACACATAGTTATGAAAGTTTTATTATTTCTTTAAAACTATTCTCTCCCTATATCTCTTAATAAAATATACTCTATTTTTTATCATTCTTCCAACACCATAATGTTTCATTTGAGATACATTATTACTATGCCTTCTATACTTAATTAAACACTCATCTAAAAAATAGCTTTTACCATATTTCTCATTTATTATCCCTATCCATTGGTCATGCATTTCTATATCATTTGGAATTGGTAAAATTTTATCTTTCATTTTACCTTTAAAAGCTATACAACAACCAATATACGTATTTTTCCATATATTTTTAATAATACCTTTTCCAGAGTTTCTAAACTCAAAAAAAGTTTTATCATTTTTTTCTAAATTTTCATTAACAATTTCACAATTATGTATAACTAAAGTTACATTTTCATTCCTAAAAACTTTTAAAACTTTTTCAACTTTTTTATCGTTCCAAATATCATCTTGGTCTGCCAAAAAAATATATTCTCCACTACAATTTTTTATAGCATTAGCAAAATTCTGCTTAACTCCATTTTTAGGTCCTTCTAATAATTTTATTCTAGAATCGTTTTTCTGCATCTCCTGTATGATACTTATAGTATTATCCTTTGAGCCATCATCTGATATAATTAATTCATCATTTTTTTCTAAGTTATTTAAAATAGAATCTATTTGTTCTTTTATATATTTTTCACCGTTATATGTAGCCATTGCTACAGAAACTCTTATATTACTCACCCTTTTAGCTTCCCTACCTTCATTCCTATAAATCTTACACTCATGTTAGGCACAAACTCTAATAAAACCTTTATATTTTTTTCTTTCAAAGCTCTTCTTAAAATATATTTTGCCAAACCTGCACCAGTTCCATTCGTACCATACTTATCTAAATAACTATTTTGTTTAAAGAATTTTCCTGTATCGTAATATCTATTATATAATTGTTTTAAGGTAAATTTATGAGAGTGTATTACTTCTGAATCTGATGCATATTTTATTCTATAACCATTCATTATAAGTTTATATGCAAAATACATATCTTCACTTATTGGTAATTTTTTTGCATCGTACCCTTTTAATTTTACAAAAATATCTCTTTTTATTGCACTTGATGCATCTGAAAAAAAGAATGTTCGTAAGCCTAATTTTTCTAAATCATCTTTAGAAACAATATACGACTTTTCAGGATAGTTCTTTTCTCTTGTATATTTTTCTATTGAATTATTTAAACATAATTGTCTACTAAATGCTGCTTCACATTCTCCTTTTTCTATTCCCTTTATTAAATTATACAACCATTTTTCATCTTTAATTATAACATCTTGAGTTATAAAAACTATAATATCTGCATCGCTTTTATAAGCTTCTACTTCTCTTACTAAGCTATGAGAAAATTCTTCTTTTTCTATTTTACTATATGTACAATTATATTTATCTAACATATTTTCTATATTATCATTTGTATTAGTTATTACATATCTTATTTTATTTATATTAACATCTTTTTGCATTTCTAAAGATTTTTGTAAATTCTCAATATATTTTTTAGCATTATATAATGGACATATAATATCTACTACCAAGATTGTACCTCCTTTCTTTTTTTTACACTATTTATTTTAAAACTATCAATACTAAATTATCTTTATTATAAATTTTTTGATACATAGACTCTTTCAATAAATTCATTTTTTCTTCATCTAAATTTCCATTAGCTGCTTTTATATTTTTCAAATTAAAATAATTATAAAAATAAAATTGTGACCAATACCAATCTTCCGCTAAAGTATTAGGAACTAGACTATTTAATATTGGATAATTGTTTGAGATTCTTTCTACCACAGGAGATTTTCCTATACTTCCTTTTAAAATAACAATTTTTTCTTCTGTGCTATTAAATATTTCGCAATCACTCATATCACTGATTAAATTCTGTATTCTAAAATCTGTATACCTTTTTTGCTCCGCTAAAGCATTACCATACGTTAATGTAAAATTTATAAATAGCCAAGCTAGTATAAAGCAAGCTATTTTAGCAACATAATTTGTTTTTAAGTCCACTGCATATATACCTATAATTGCTACGAAAGCTCCAAATCCATACATTGCTCTAGGTAAAAATAGTGGCTTTTCTAATAATGGATATACCCCAAAACATAAAACAAATGTTAATAATAATGTAATTATAGACACCGGTATAGCTAAATAGCTTTTTTGTTTTGATTTTACAATACTTGTAATAACAAATGTACTAGCAATTATTATAATAAGAACTAACCATATTTCTGTAAAATATGACTTAATTAATGATAAATACTCTTTAAAATTGTTATATACTCCAGGTATTAAATCATTTATTTTAAATATAGAGCTAGATATATAACTATTTATTTCATTCATAATTCCAAATTTAACTATCAATAAAGCTACGCAATAACCTATAAAAGAAATAAATATAAATTTTAATATATTTTTATTATCTTCTTTTTCATTCCATAATTTTAAAGCTAGTACTAATACAATCATTGGATATATTCCTGATGATGCTTGATAGGTAACGCACATAAAAATCATGGATAATACAGTAACTATAAAATAAATATATGCTTTTTTCTTATAAAATAAAAATGGAACTATACATATAAGCACCGATAAAGATATATATACACAATCAAATTTGTAAGATAAGCATTCCAAAAATAGTGGCGACAATCCTAATGGAATGACCGCAAAAACTTTCCAAAAGCTAAACTTATTATTATCTGATAAACTGTATATAAGAATTATACTCGCTAAACATAGTATAATAACAGATAATAATAACGGAAACGGCGATATATCAGTTAGACTTTCACCACCATGAATAAAAATAGATAAAAATTCACTGCCAAATCTACTAAAATCATCCCAGCCTCTATATCCCTCTAGAGCTCTTCCTAAATCATCTATATAATTAAAATTTGCTCTAATTAATGGTACAAGAGCCACTATATATACAACAAATAAAACTAAGAAATAACTTATTAAACTTTTTTTATTGCTAATAATAAAAATTTTTATTTCGTTAGTTATGTTATTTATTTTGTTTTTTATTTGTTGCACCACTATTATTTTGCCCCCTCTTTTTTAAACACACTTATTGCAGTCTTTATTATAATTTTTATATCTAACCATAATGAACAATTATCTACATAATCTAATTCTAATTTTATTCTTTCAGGATACTCTATATTAGATCTTCCATTACATGCCCAATTACCTGTTAATCCCGGCGTTACGCTTAAAAATTTTTCTTTATGATTTCCATATTTTTCAAGTTCTTTTTCTACTAATGGTCTAGGACCTACAATAGACATTTCGCCTTTTAAAATATTTAATAACTGTGGCAATTCATCTAAACTAGTTTTTCTTAAAATATTTCCAATTTTTGTAATTCTAAAATCATCATCTAATTTATAATTCTCTTCAAATTTTTTTCTTTGCTCTGGCGAAAATCTATCCATTAATTCTTCTGCATTATGAACCATTGTTCTAAATTTATAAATTTTTATTTGTTTACCATTTTTTCCTATACGTTTGTGTAAAAAAAAGATTGGACCTTTTGAATCTATTTTTATCAAAATTCCAATCAACACAAATAACGGCAATAATAAAATCATTGCACTAAAAGAAACAACTATATCAAATACTCTTTTTACTACATTATATAATACTTTTTCATTTACTTTTTCATTTTCTCTACCATACATATATATTAAACCTTCACTATTATATCCACTTACATTATCCTTAATATTCATACTTCTTTCTCCTTAAAAATACATATAGTCTTATTATAGCATTTAAAATTTTTACTGTCAATGTTTTTTTCTACATATTTCTTCAAAAACTGTGAATTTTTAGTAAAAATGTCCCGCTTTTAATTTTAAATTTTTAGTGAAAATGTCCTGTTTTTTTATTAAAATG
>CALXUC010000032.1 GCA_944391575.1 uncultured Clostridia bacterium
AAGTTGACAAAATTAAAAGCTTATTGCTCTAAGCTTTAAGTTACCTAAAATATTTAAAAAAATGTAAAACTACGGAGATGATTCATTTCGCCCTGTATTAGTAATACTTTAATAAATTTATTGTAAATAAGGACAAAGGATTTTGGCAATATGAAAAATTTAAACTATTTAAATGTATTAAAAACATTGAAAAATTATTTCTTGAATTAAATAGCAAGAGAAAAACTCTCTTGCTATTTCTCACATTATATAGTAAAATATACAAAGAAAAAATATTAAAAAGCAAATACAATAGATTTCTCAACTAGATTTCTACTCAAGGAGGAATATGAAAAAATGGATTGGACCAAAAACCAACTAGAAGCAATAGAAACAAAAAACAGAAACATATTAGTAGCAGCTGCTGCAGGAAGTGGTAAAACAGCAGTATTAGTAGAAAGAATAATTCAAAAAATAATAAAAGACAAAATAGACATAGACAAATTACTAGTAGTGACATTTACAAATGCTGCCGCTTCTGAAATACGCCAAAGGATACTAGAGGCTATAAATAAAAAATTAGAAGAAGAACCTAATAATGAAGATTTGCAAAAGCAAATTATATTACTAAATAAATCCAACATATCAACTATACATTCTTTCTGTTTAAGTGTTATCAAAAATAATTTCTTTGAAATAGGTATATCGCCTGATTTTAGAATAGGAGAAACATCAGAATTAGAGCTTTTAAAATTAGAAACTATGGATGACCTTTTTGAAGAATTATACGAAGAAAATAACAAAAATTTTATTAAATTAACAGAAATATATACAGGATATAGAGGAGACGAGAAATTAAAAGAAATTATTTTAAAAATCTATAATTTCATACAAAGTTCTCCTTTTCCAGAAGAATGGCTAGAAGATAATATAAATAAATTTAATTTATCAGATAAATTAGATGTAGACTTTAGCAAGACTGAATGGGGTAATATTATATTAAACTATATAAAAGAAAATATAGAGAGAAATATTGCAGAATTACGTGTAGTTTTAAACGCTTTAGCTCAAGAACAAGATTTAAAAAAGTATTATGATATCGTTCTATTAGATATAGAAGAATACGAAAGAGGTTTAAAATCTCTAACCTCTTGGGATTTTGCATATAATATTTTGCCAACATTAGATTTCAAACGTTGGACTGTTGATAAGAAAATAGAGAGTGATATTAAAGAAAATTCTAAAATTATAAGGTCGAACATAAATACAGGATATAAAGATTTAATAAAAAAATTAATAGTCACAGATTCTAAAAACGCTAATAAAGATATTAACGAAATGTATAGTATATTGCTATATTTACAAGAAGTAATTTTAAAATTTATGGAAAAATTGAAAAGTAAAAAGCAAAGTAAAAATATTATAGATTTTAACGATATTGAACATTACGCATTGCAAATATTAGTCAGAAAGGATAAGAAAACTGGAGAATATATTCCAACAGAAGTAGCAAATAAATATAAAGAAAAATTCCAAGAAATTGCAATAGATGAATACCAAGATAGTAATTCTGTACAAGAATGTATTTTATCTGCTATATCTAATGGTCATAATATGTTTATGGTAGGAGATGTTAAACAAAGTATATAT
This sequence comes from uncultured Clostridia bacterium, assembly GCA_944391575.1. Classification (GTDB taxonomy): domain Bacteria; phylum Bacillota; class Clostridia; order TANB77; family CAG-508; genus CALXUC01. Next base: position 1,630 of record CALXUC010000032.1, read on the forward strand.
AGATTTAGACAGGCTAGACCAGAATTATTTTTGGAAAAGTATAATACTTTCAAATTGCAAGAAGATATTGCAGATGAAAATGATGTTAATCAAAAAATTCAATTATTTAATAATTTCAGAAGTAGAGAATTAGTACTAGAATTTGCAAATTTAGTTTTTAAAAATATAATGAGTAAACAAGTAGGTAATATTGATTATACTCAAGATGAATACTTAAATTTTACTGCATTATTTGAAGCACCAGAAAGCGAAGTAAATTATGCTGGCAAAATGAGCTTAGAAATTATAGATACTAAAGATATAATAGTCGAAGAAGAGGAAAGTGACGAAAATGAAGAGCAAGAAGATGATGAAGATAATACAAGTAGTATAGTAGAAGAAATACAAGAAAATTTAGAAAAAATAGAAATAGAAGCTAGATATGTAGCTTTTAGAATTAAAGAGATTATAGAGAGTAAATATAATGTTTGGGATAAAGAATTAAAGAAATATAGACCTGCAACTTATAAAGATTTCGTAATATTATTACGTTCTACAAGTAGCGTTGCACCTATATTTGAAAAAGAAATTTTTAAATTAAATATGCCTGTATTTAGTGATAATTCTCAGAAATATTTAGAAAGTATTGAAATTGAAACTATTTTAAATTTATTAAAAATTATAGATAATCCTATGCAAGATATACCTTTAGTTACAGTTTTAAGAAGTTACATAGGAGATTTTAATGATAATGAATTATTAGAAATTAGATTAGGTAATATAAAAAGTACTTTTTATGAAAGTATGAAAGAATTTAAAAATGAAGAAAAGCCAGAATTAGAAAATAAAGTAAAAGAAATTTTAAGTAAATTGCAAGGCTGGCAAAATATAGTAAAATATATGCCTTTAGATGAGTTTATATGGAAATTATATATCGACACAGGTTATTATAATTACGTAAGTATGATGAATGATGGAGCCTTAAAAGTTGCTAATTTAAAAATGTTATTTGAAAGAGCAAAACAATACGAAAAAGCAAGTTTTAAAGGATTATATAATTTTATTAAATTTATAGATAAATTGAAGAAAAATGAGGGTGAATTAGAAAATGCAAAATTAATAGGTGAAAATGATAATGTAATAAGAATTATGAGTATTCATAAAAGTAAAGGATTAGAATTCCCTATAGTATTCTTAAGTGGCACAGGTAAGAAATTCAATTTAAAAGACTTAAATGATAATATATTATTACATCAAGATTTAGGAATAGGGCCTAAATACATAAATTATGATAGAAAAATAGAGTATAGTACTTTGGCAAAAGAAGCTTTAAAAATAAGGTTAAAAGATGATAGTTTATCTGAAGAAATGAGAATTTTATACGTAGCATTAACAAGGCCAAAGGAAAGACTTATAATAACTGGTACCGCAAAAGATGCTGAAAAGAAATTACAAGAAAAGAAGTTATTATTAGAATTGTCAAAAGAGGAAAACATAAATAGTATATTATTAAAAAAATATACAACATTTCTTGACTGGATAGAACTTGCATACTTAAATGATACAGAAAGTATGAATAACTCTATTAATATTGAATTTTTAGATTTAAATAAAATAGTTAATAAGTATCGTAATTTTAACACTGAAGCAGATGAGAGCAATAATAATATAAAGGAATTTTTGAAAACTTATAAATTCAGTAAAGAAGATTATGAGAAGATAGAAAAGTTGTTATTATTTAAGTATAAAAAAGAAAAGTTAACTACAATACAAAGTAAAATATCTGTAACAACTTTGAAAGAATTGTTAGTAGCAAATTCAAAAAACGATGATAGAGATAAAGAAACAGATTTTAATTTTGAAAATAAATTTACATTAGAAAAACCTAATTTTATGAGTACAGAAAGTAAATTTACAAAAGCAGAGATAGGAACAGTAACACACTTAATGTTTCAAAAAGTAGATTTTAAAAAAGAGTATACATTAGAAAATTTAGAAGAAGAAATTGAAAAATATGTACAACAAGAGATTATAACTAAAGAGCAAGCAGAAGTTATAGATATTCAAAAAATATATAAATTTATAAAATCTAGTTTTGCTGATAGAATAAGAAATGCAAAAAATATTTGTACAGAAGCACCATTTTATATGAATATAGATGTTAAAGAGATATATAAAGACATAAAAGATTTGGATGAAAATATTTTAGTACAAGGAATTATAGATTTATATTTTGAAGAAGCCGATGGTAAATTAGTTTTAGTAGATTATAAGACTGATAATGTGAAAATGGGAGAAGAAGATGTTCTAATAAATAGACATAAAGAGCAATTACTTTTATATAAAAAGGCGCTAGAAGCGGCTACTAAAAAAGAAGTGAAAGAAGTTTATTTATACTCTACTTGTTTGAATAAAGAGATAAGAGTAAATACAGTAGAGTAGAAGTAAGAAGATATTTAACATCTCAGCGTGCAACTAAAAATTATTAAACAAAAAGTATTTATAATTATCATAAATTATTATAATATGAAGAGGTATATAAAAATGAAAGTTAAAGAATTGGCAAGTTATTGTTTAAATTGTAAAACTAAACCTTGTGCAAAAGGTTGCCCATTAGAAAATAATATTCCAGATGTAATAAATTTTGTTAAACAAGGAAAATATGTAGAGGCATATAATGAACTAAGCAAAACTACTATTATGCCATCTATATGTGGAAGAATATGTCCGCATAGTAAACAATGCGAAGGTAAATGTGTTAGGGGTATTAAAGGTGAATCTGTGCAAATAGGAAAAATCGACTCTTATATTGGAGACTTTGCATTAGAAAATAATATTAAATACGAGAAAAAAGATACATATAACAAATACTCTGTTGCAATTATAGGTTCTGGACCTTCAGGTTTAACTGCAGCGGCCTTTTTAGCTCGTGAAGGGATTAATGTTACTATATACGAAAAAGAAAGTCACTTAGGCGGTTTATTAGTACACGGTATTCCTGAATTTAGATTAGATAAAGATATAGTAAGAAATGTAATACAAAATATTTTGGATTTAGGAGTTAAAATTGAAAATAAGTCAATTGTTCCTAATATAAATCAATATGATGCGGTTTTATTATCTACAGGAGCTAATGAACCTATAAAATTAAATATAGAAGGCGAAGATTTAGAATATGTGTATCAAGCCAATACGTTATTACAAGAAGGTAATCATCCAAAATATGACGATAAAACTGTTGTTATTATTGGTGGTGGTAATGTTGCAATGGATGCTGCTAGAACTATAAAAAGATTAAATGCAAAAGAAGTAATTATATTATATAGAAGAAGTGAAAATGAGATGCCTGCTGAAAAAAATGAAATTATAGAGGCTAAAAATGAAGGAATTAAATTTATTTTTAATACAAAACCACTTAAAATTTATAATAATAATATAGAATGTATAAGAACTGAATCAGATGAAAATAGAAACTTAAAAGATATTCTAAATAGTAATTATAGCATTAATGCTGATTATATTGTTTCTGCCATTGGTTCAAAAATTGATAAAAAGTTTATAAATGAATTTGATTTGGAATTAAATGAAAAAGGATATGTAAAAGTAGATGAAAATAATATGACTTCTAAAAATGGAATATTTGCGTGCGGAGATTTAATTGGTACTAAAGCAACAGTCGCTTTTGCTTGTCGCTCTGGTAGAGATTCGGCTGAAAATATAGTGAGGTTTTTAAATAATTAAAATACAAGAACTATATTTGGCAATAATTTCTGTTAAAATACGTAAATATGTCTATAAGTTACAATTCAGCAGTCATTTAAACAAAAGTTTGATATATAGCTATTTGCAAGTCAAGACCCGGATTGTTTGCCTTAAGCTTGTTTTGACTAAAAATAGCTATATATCAAGCTTTTAGCAAGTATATCCTAAATTGTAACGTCTATAAAAATGGCAATTTAAATAAATTAAAAATATCTTGCACAATATTAAAAAATATGATAATAAAGTATTGAAAAATTCTTAATAAAATTGTATAATTGTATTGAAGAAAAGTGGCAGAAACGTCAAAAATCTTCATAGGAGGTCTGGATATGAAAGAGATAAAGAGAAATTTATATTTAAATAGATTAATAAGTCGAAAAGAAAATGGGTTAATAAAAATAATTACAGGAATAAGGAGATGTGGGAAATCTTATTTATTAGATCCACTATTTAAAAATTACTTAATTTCAGAAGGTGTAGAAAAAGATCATATAATTAAGTTAGAGTTGGATAGAATAGAAAATGAAAAGTATCATAATCCAAAAGCTTTGAATGAATATATTCATAGTAAAATTAAGGACGATAATATGTATTATATTCTTTTAGACGAAATCCAGTTGGTTAAAGAGTTTGAATATGTATTAAATGGCTTGTTATACGAAAAAAATCTTGATATATATGTTACTGGAAGTAATTCTAAATTTTTATCTTCAGATGTAATAACAGAATTTAGAGGTCGAGGAGATCAAGTTAAAGTCAGTCCATTATCTTTTTCAGAATTTGTATTGGCCTTTGATGGTGATAAATATGAAGCTTGGAATGAATACGTAACTTATGGTGGAATGCCATTAATTTTATCTAAGAAAACAGATGAAGAAAAATCATTGTACTTAAAAGAACTATTTGAACAAACATATATAAAAGATATTATTGAAAGGAATAACATACAAAGAATTGATATTTTAGATAATTTAATAAATATGTTAGCATCTGCTGTAGGTTCACTAACGAATCCTCAAAAAATATATGATACGTTTAAAAGTAACGGCGAAAAAGAAATATCATTAAATACGATTAATTCATATATATCGAATATAGAAGATTCCTTTATTGTAAATAAATCTATGAGGTATGACATCAAAGGAAAGAAATATATACAAACGCCACAAAAATATTATTTTTCAGATATAGGCTTAAGAAATGCAAGATTAAATTTTAGACAACAAGAAGAAAATCATTTAATGGAAAATATCATATATAATGAGCTGTTAATAAGAGGATTTAATGTTGACGTAGGTGTTGTTGAAACTAGAGAGAATAATATAAGAAAACAGTTTGAAGTTGATTTTGTTTGCAATTTAGGAAATAGAAGATATTATATTCAATCTGCACTAAACTTAGATACACCTGAAAAAACATTACAGGAATCTAGGTCTTTAAATAATATAGGTGATAGTTTCAAAAAAATTATTGTTGTTAAAGATAATATAAAATTATGGAGAACAGAAGATGGAATTGTTGTAATGGGAATACAAGAATTTTTATTAAATCCAAATAGTTTAGAGTTATAAAATAGCTAAATTAATAACAGAAATGTAAAATATTACATTTCTGTTACATTTTTATTACTAAAATATTACATTTTTTAAATTTTACTTGACATATTTAAAAAATGTAATAAAATATATATATAGAAAAATTAGAAAGAATTGAGTGTATAGATTATGAGAATAATAAGTGGAGTATCAAGAGGTTCAAGATTAGTAACATTAGAAGGCACAGAGACTAGACCAACACTAGACAGAGTAAAAGAACCATTATTTAGTATAATACAAATGCACATAAAAGACGCCAGAGTTTTAGATTTATTTGCAGGTAGTGGTGCATTAGGTTTAGAGGCATTAAGTCGAGGTGCTAAAACGGCTGTATTTTCAGATATTTCAGAAAAGGCTATAAATGTGATAAATCAAAATATAGAGAAAACTAGATTAGGCGAAAAGGCTGTAGTTTTTAAATGCTCTTATGAAGAAGTTTTAAAACAAATGAAAGAAGAAAAAAAAGAATTTGATATAATTTTTTTAGATCCACCATATAAGAGTGGCTTATTAGAAGATGCTGTAAATAAGATATTAGAATATAAATTATTAGCAAAAGAAGGAATTATCATAGTTGAGACAGATATGGAAGCAGAATTGCAAAAAGTACAAAATGTTGATTTGCATATAAAAGACATAAGAAAATACGGTAGAGTTATTTTACTATTTTTAGAGCGAAAGGAGTAAACGTATGGAAATATACACTTTATTAGAAGAATTAGAAAATATGATTGAAAATGCGAAGAAAGTACCTTTCTCGAATAAAATTTTTTTAGATAGAGATGAGTTATTTCAAATAATAGAGGATATTCGTTTAAAATTGCCAGAAGATTTAAAACAAGCTAGATGGGTGAGAGAAGAACGCCAAAGAATCCTTACTGAAGCTCAAAAAGAGGCTGATGATATAGTAAAAGAGGCTGAAAACAGAATAATAGCTATGATAGATGAACATGAAATTACTAGAAAAGCATATGAGAAGAAACAAGAAATAATTGCACAGGCAAATGATATGTCTCGTGAAATAGATAAGGGTACTAAAGAATATGCAGATGGTATTTTACAAGATTTAGAAGAAAATGTAAAACAAATTGCAGCAAAATTACAAGAAACAATAACATATGTAGATAATAAAGTAAATGAAACTTTAGTTACAATAGATAATAATAGAAAAGAACTAAAATAATTATTTTGAATGGAGGACATAAATGGCGGCGAAGAGAAGGAAAAAAAAGAACGATGACATAAAAAAGAATGTTCAAATTACTTTATTAATAATATTTAGCGTCCTATTAGGCTTTTTAATATTTTCAGAGTCTGGCTTGTTAGGGCAAGGTATAAGTACAATCTTGGGTGGATTAATGAGCTGGGTTAAATACGTGTTGCCAATAGGTATTTTTATTTTAGGTGTTTATTTAATATTTAATAAAAGCGAAGGGTTAAAAGGTAAAGCTATATTGTATTTAGCTTTACTCTTATCTATAATGGTAATTTTTTCTGTAAATCAGTTTTCAGGTGGCACTTTTGGAATAGATAGAGAATTAAATGATGTTTTAGATGCAGCATATGAATTAGGAATTAAAAATATAGGTGGAGGCTTATTAGGTACATTAATAGCGTATGGGTTAATTAATCTTGTAGGAGAAGTTGGTACATATATAATTTCTATTGGAATTGCTGTAATTGTAGCTGTCTTTATTTTTGGATTTAGACCTGCAGTTATTATAGAGCAATTTATGGAAAATAGAGAAGAAAAGAAAAATTTAAGAAATAAAGCTAGGGAAGAAGAAGCTGAAGATGAAATTGAAGAAAAAGTAAGTGCTAAAAAGAAAAAACAACCAGAAATTTTAGATGACCAAATAGAAATTAATATTCATGAAAGTAAAAATAACAATGATAATGTAGATTATATTGAAAATAATATATTTAAGAAGCATAAAAAAGATAAGAAAAATAAAGATAGTAAATCTCAAAACAATGTAGAACTACAAAAAGAAAATCAAGATGAGTTGTTTACAGAGCAAACTGAAGAAAAAATAGATAAAACAAAACAAGTATTAACATTAGACCACACAATGGTAGTAGAAGATGTTGAATATGAATTTCCACCTATAGAATTATTGCAAGCACCTGCTGGCAAAAAAGCATTAGCTAAGAAAACATTAACAGATACAGCAAGCAAATTGCAAAAAACGTTATATAGTTTTGGCGTGTCTGCTAAAGTTGAAAATGTGTCTGTAGGACCTGCAATTACAAGATATGAATTGAAACCTGCAGAAGGTGTGAGAGTAAGTAAAATTGCAAATTTAGCAGATGATATTGCATTAAATTTAGCGGCAGAAAGTATAAGAATTGAAGCGCCAATACCTGGTAAACAAGCAGTTGGAATTGAAATTCCAAATAAAGAAAAAGAAGTTGTTTTATTACGAGAAATAATAGATACTCCAGAATTTAGAGATGCAGAAGCTAAAACTTCTTTTGCATTAGGTAAAGATGCAGCAGGAGATGTAGTTGTAACAGATATTGCAAAAATGCCACACGTTTTAATCGCTGGTTCAACAGGTTCTGGAAAGAGTGTATGTATAAATACATTAATAACAAGCATAATATATAAAGCGAAACCTAGCGAAGTAAAACTAGTTATGGTAGACCCAAAAGTAGTAGAACTGTCTATATATAATGGTATACCACATCTTTTAATACCTGTAGTAACAGATGCTAAAAAAGCAGCAGGAGCCTTAATGTGGGCAGTACAAGAAATGGTACATAGGTATAGCTTATTTGCTGAAAAAGGTGTAAGAGATATAAAAGGATATAATAAAATATTAGAAAATGACGGAGAAAAATTACCGCATATAGTAATAATCATAGATGAGTTGGCAGATTTAATGATGGTAGCAGCAAAAGATGTAGAAGATGCTATTTGTAGATTAGCACAAATGGCAAGAGCAGCAGGAATGCATTTAGTTATCGCAACACAAAGACCTTCTGTAGATGTAATTACTGGTCTTATAAAAGCAAATGTACCATCAAGAATAGCATTTGCAGTTTCATCTGGAGTAGACTCTAGAACTATTTTAGATATGTATGGCGCAGAAAAATTATTGGGGAAAGGTGATATGTTATTCTCACCAGTTGGTTCATCTAAACCACAGAGAATACAAGGAGCATTCATATCGGACGAAGAAGTAGAAAAAATAGTAGACTTCTTAAAAGCTGGTGGAGAAGCAAAATATAATTCAGATATTATAGAAAGCATAGAGAAAAATAATAGTACAGATAAAGAATTAGATGAAAGTACAGATGACGATGCAGATGAATTCTTAAACGATGCTATAGAAATGGTAATAGAAACAGGGCAAGCATCTACTTCTTTTATACAAAGAAGATTTAAAGTAGGATATGCAAGAGCAGGACGTATAATGGATCAAATGGAAGCAAGAGGAATAGTATCAGCACCAGAAGGAAGCAAACCACGAAAAGTCTTAATGACTAAAGAAAGATGGCAAGAACTAAATATGGCACCAAGTGAAGATGAATAAAAAACACGTAGGAGGTGAAAAGATGAAACCTTTACTTAAAAAATTAAGTAATAGTAATTATAACAACATATTAGAAAAAGTCCTAGATGGAAAAGATTTTACAGCAAATACTAAAAGCTTATTATTAAGTATGTTATATAAACTAGAAATTGCATATAATGATTATAAAACAGTAAAGGTTTTAGTAGGAACTAAAGATGAATTTTTAAAGGAAATTATAGATACTATAGATAAAAAATGTGTAATTATAAAATTAGTAGAACCATCTTCAGAAATAGGTATGCAAATGATAAAAAACAAAGAGCAAGCGTATATTGAAAATAAAGTAGCATTAGTTTGTTTTCCTACAGAAAAATCATTATTAGTTGGAATAACAATGTTAATGGATAATAAATTTTATGTAAAACCTGCATATAGAATGATAAATTTTGTAATAAGTGATTTTTTAAATTTATCATATAGTGTTAATATACAAGAATGCATATATAATTTTGATGGATGGTCTTGGAATAATCAATTTGAATTAGAATATCAATTTTTATATAGTATTTTATATTATAATCTTTTGAATATTGTAGATTTAAATTTTATAGAAGAATGGAGAAAAAGCTCAAATTCAGAAGATTATATTGAAAAGCTTATGAAAATCTTAGTTAGAAAATACGGCGAAGAAAATACAAAAAGACTGATTTTATTAGTTTACAGAGCTTTTATAAAAATATTAATAAATGGTTATAAGGAAGAAACTTCAGAAATCTTAGAAGAAGGCAGAAAAATAAAAGAAGCTATAGATTATATGGAAAACAAGTCAAAATATATGCAAGATATATATGATAAAAAGAAAGATATAAATACTAGAATAAAAGAAATTGAACAAATGATGTTGGATAAAGATATAATGAAACAAAAATACCAAGAATTAAACGAAACATTACCTTTAGATAAACAAATATTTAGTGTACGAAGATTTTCTGCTATGATTAAGCAAGAAAGAGAAAATTTATATAATGAAATAAAGAATTATAACCAAAAATTAGACCCTAAAAAATATTTACAAGAGAAAAAAGAACTAGAAGAAAAATATTTAAAATTTTCTGATTTAAATAAAATGAAAAATAGCAAAACTACGTTAAAAACTGAAATAGTACAAATTCAAAATAAATTTTTAGGATTAAAAGAATTTGAAATAGGAAGAATAGAAAGCAAGAAAGATATTTTAAATAATATATATATATTAAGATACTATAAAAACATGAAATTAAATAGCAATACTTGTATAAAAGATGAAAGATTATTAAAAAAATCTATAAAGAATTACGAAAGAAAGCTATTATCAAAAGCATATCAAAATAATATGTTTATTGCATTTACTAAAAATGTCTTACAAAATATAGAATTAGTATCTGGAATATTAGATACGAAAATAATTAATTTAAAAGACATAGAAATATTAGTAAGAGTTGAAAATAATAGAATAGTAATGGATATATACGATGGCGAAATATTAGATGTTTCATTAAAATTAAGCGAAAATATAAGGGAAATTAATATTAAACCGAATAAGAAAACGAAGTTATTATTATAAAGTTATATTTCACAAGAGAAAGGATGATATAAGTATGAAAGTAACATTTTTAGGAGCGACAAAAACTGTAACAGGTTCTAATATATTAGTAGAAGGTGCAGGTAAAAAGTTTTTACTAGATTGTGGTATGTATCAAGGTAAAACAACTGCAGAGTATCAAAATACTGATGAATTTGCATTTAAAGTAGAAGATATAGATTTTGTGTTATTATCACACGCACATATAGATCACTCAGGTAGGATTCCTAAATTATATAATGAAGGCTACAGAAATCCTGTGTATGCTACTAAAGCAACTTGTGATTTATGTGGCATTATGTTGCCAGATAGTGGACATATTCAAGAAGCAGAGTCTGTATGGAAGAATAAAAAATTAGTAAGAAATGGAAAAGAACCTCTTCCACCAATTTATACAGCTGAAGATGCTTTGAAATCTTTAGAAATCTTCAGACCTGTTAAATATGATGAAATAATTGATATCGATGAACATATTCAAGCAAGATTTAATGATGCAGGGCATATGTTAGGTTCTGCTATTATAGAAATTTGGGTAGAAGAAAATGGAAAAACTGAAAAACTTGTATTTACTGGCGATTTAGGTAATAACGATTTACCATTATTACAAGCGCCAACTATGATAGAAAGTACAGATTATTTAATAATGGAATCAACTTATGGTAGTAGATTACATCAAGTATATAAAGATGAAGATAGAGCAAGGCAATTTTTAGATATTGTTACTGAAACTTTAGAAGGTGGAGGTAAAGTAATAATTCCATCTTTCGCAGTAGGAAGAACTCAAGAAATTTTGTATGAATTAAATAGGGCTAAAGAACATAATAAGAATGATGAAGAATTTCAAAGAAAGTATGAAAAATTGATGAAAACTACTGTATATGTAGATAGTCCACTTGCAATTTCTGCAACTGAAGTTTTTAAACAAAATATGGAATTGTTTGATGAGGAAATTCAAAAAGAATTAATGAATGGAGATCACCCACTAGAATTTCCTGGATTAAAATATACAAGAACGGCAGAAGAATCTATGATGTTAAATGATGACCCAACACCATCAATTATAATATCTGCTAGTGGCATGTGTGAAGTAGGAAGAATAAAGCAACATTTAAAACATAATATTTGGAATCCTAGAAATACAATTCTTTTCGTAGGATACCAAGCACCGGGAACGTTAGGATATTCAATAGTAAATGGAGCTAAGAAAGTAAAAATCTTTAGCGAAGAATTTGCTGTAAATGCAAGAGTTGAATATATAGAAGGGTATTCTGGTCACGCAGACCAACAATGGTTAATGAATTTTATATATTCTTTTATAAATAAACCAAAACATATCTTTTTAGTACATGGAGAATTAGAAAGCCAAGTAATTTTAAAAGAAAAAATATTAGAAGAAACAAAAATACCTGTAACAATACCAGATTATGGTGATGTTTATGAATTATCTGAATTAGTAAAAATGGTAGATAAGGTTCAAGGTGAACATAAATTTAAATTCTTACGTTTAGAAATATTAGAAAGATTAGAAACATTAAAAGAAGAAGTAGTCGATATGGGAGCATATGTAGAAGAAGATTTAAAAGATGAAGATATAAATGATGAAGAATTAATAAAAGTAAACGACAAAATAAAAGAATTAGAAAAACAAATAGTAAAAATAATAGAGAGGAATTAAAATTATGAGAACAAAGTATTTTAATGATGCAATAATTGGAAATAGTAATGTTGTAGCTTCTTTTTCAAAAAAAGGAGAGCTTTTAAGAATTTTTTATCCTAATACAGATTATAGACAATTTCTTGATTTTATGCTTACAGGTGTTAAGATAAATGATTCAAATATAATTTATTTAAGTAATGATATAAATAATGTATACAAACAGTATTATACAGAAGGAAGTAATATTTTAAATACGGAAATATATAACTCATATTTCAAATTAAAAATTTTGCAAACAGATTTTGTACCTGCAAATAAGAATTTTTTAGTAAAAAGGTATGAATTTAAAAATGAAAATTCTATAGATTTAGATGTAAATTTCATAATTTACTCTAAATTAGTAAGTGATGTAAATAATCAAGTAAGCGGTTTTTGTAGTAATAATGTGTTAAAACAATATATGCATGATTATACATTTGCAACATTTTCAAGAGAAAAAATGTTATCATACCAAATAAACTCTACAGAATCTAATATAGAAACTGGCGTAATAAGTGGTAAAGATTATGTTGGAATGTCACCAGATTCTAGTATATCATATGACTTAAATACTCTTAAGCCGGGTGAAAGTAGAATTTTAGATATATATGTATATATTAAAGAAAATTCTTTAAAAAGCAATATGGAAGCTATTGACAAAGAAATAGAAGAAATATTAAAATTAGATGTGAAAAGAGAATTAGATTCTACTAAAAGATATTGGAATAAGTATTTAAGAGACCATAGCTTAATTGATTTAAAAGAATTTGAAAATATTCCAAATGTTAAAAAGATATATGAGAGAACTATATTACTATTTCCTTTATTATTAAACTCTAAAACAGGCGGAATTTCAGCTGCTTTAGAAGTAGATGAAGGAAAAACAAGATGCGGTTCATATTCATATTGTTGGCCTAGAGATGCAATATATATAACAGAAGCATTAGATAATTTGAATATGTCAAAAGAAGCAGATAAATTCTACAATGTTTTTTGTAAGAATACTCAAAGTAAAAATGGTATGTGGGAACAAAGATTTTATACAGATGGAACGCTAGCTCCTTGCTGGGGTTACCAAATAGATGAAACTGCTTCAGTTATATATGGTGTGTATAATCATTATTTAAATACTAAAAATGAAACATTTTTAAAGAATAACTTAAAAATGTGTGAAAAAGCTATTGCATTTTTATTAGAATACTTAGAGGACGAATTAGGAATTATTACTATTTGTGATGATGTAGTTAAGAATGAAATTTTAGAAGAAAATTCAGAAAAGAGAGAAAAGAAAGAAAAATTAAAACCAAGTTACGATTTGTGGGAAGAATGTGAAGCAATACATACTTATTCATTAGCAGCTATATATTCAAGCTTTGAAATAATGCAAAAAATCTATATAACTGTATTGCCTTTATACGAAAATAATCGTTTAAAACAAGAAAAAATAAGAAAACAAAATATAGTTATTGATAAAAAAATACTTGAATTAAAAGATTATATTGTTAAAAATTGTTATGATGATAATTTAAAATCTTTTGTAAGAAATAATAAAGATAAAAAAATGGATATAAGCTTATTAGGCTTAGTAACACCATTTAATGTATTTACACCAGCTGATAAAAAAATAAAAAATACTATAGAAAAACTAAATCTTACAATTAGAACATATAGAGGTGGATATTTAAGGTACGAAGGAGATAATTATATAGGTGGAAATCCTTGGGTTATAGCTAATCTTTGGATGGCAGAATACCATATAAAAGATAAAAACTTTGAAGAAGCAAGAAAATGTTTTGAATTTGTTATAAACTCATGTTCAAACCTTGGATTTTTAGGCGAGCAAGTAGATAATAAAACAATGAAACCTGCATGGGTAATTGGACTTGGATGGTCACATGCGATGTTTATAAATGTACTTAAAAAATTATGTAAATAAAGGAGTTTGTTATGAATATTAAAGTTGATTTTGAGAATGTGCAAATTTCTGAAAAAGAAATTATGAAATTAGATAAATCTATTAAGGAATTTGCTACAGATTTAGAAAATCGTTCTTCAAAAGAAGATGATTTTGTAGGTTGGTTACACTTACCAACAAATTACGATAAAGAAGAGTTTGAAAGAATAAAAGTTGCTGCTAAAAAGATACAAGAAAATTCAGATGTTTTCTTAGTTATTGGTATAGGAGGGTCATATTTAGGCGCAAGAGCAGTTATAGAGAGCTTATCTCATACTTTTAGTAATTTACAAAGTAAAGATAAGAGAAAAACACCTCAAATATTATATGTAGGTAATAATTTAAGCCCAAATTACTTAACAGACTTATTAGATATAATTTCTGATAAAGAAATTTCTTTAAATGTAATTTCAAAATCAGGTACAACAACAGAACCAGCTATTGCTTTTAGAGTTTTAAAAGAATTTGTAGAACAAAAATATGGAGAAAAAGAAGCTAAAAATAGAATATTTGTAACTACAGATAAAAATAAAGGTGCATTAAAAAATTTAGCAAATGAAATGAATTATGAGACATTTGTAGTGCCAGATAATGTAGGAGGAAGATACTCTGTTTTAACAGCAGTAGGTTTACTCCCAATAGCAGTTGCAGGTATAAATATAGATGAACTTATGGAAGGTGCAAGATTTGCAGAAGAAAAATATGCAGATAAATCTTTAAAATATAATGAATGTTATAGATATGCTGCTATCAGAAATTTATTATATAGGACTGGTAAAACAGTAGAAATATTAGCAAATTACGAACCTAAAATGCATTACATAGTAGAGTGGTGGAAACAATTATATGGGGAAAGTGAAGGTAAAGAAGGTAAAGGCATTTTCCCAACAGGAATGGACTTTACAACAGATTTACATTCATTAGGCCAATATGTACAAGAAGGAAAAAGAAATTTAATGGAAACTGTTTTAGAAATAGTAGAACCACAAAGTGATATAACTATAAAAGCAGATGAAGATAATGTAGATGGTCTAAACTTTTTAGCAGGTAAAACATTAGATTACGTAAATAAAAAAGCTATGGAAGGTACAATCGAAGCTCACGTTACAGGAGAAGTGCCAAATATAAAAATAAGTTTAGAAAGATTAGACGCAAAAACATTAGGACATTTAATATATTTCTTTGAAAAATCTTGTGCAATATCAGGAATGATATTAGGAGTAAATCCTTTTAATCAACCGGGAGTAGAAGAGTATAAGAAAAATATGTTTAGATTATTAGAAAAACCAGGATATTAATTAAATTTATATTAAAAATTGTAATAAGGGTAGAAAGGAGGCTCTTTTAATGTCTAAAGTTGCCACCAATGATAACGTATTAAAAGAAAAGTTAAAATATTTAAATTTAGATTTAGAAAAAGTTCCAGAATTTTTAACAGAATATAAAGAATTAGATTATAGAATTTCAAACATTGGTGATGAGAAAGATGGAGTGGTATACAAAAATATTCCAATAGATAAAATACAAATATTGCTTACACCTAATCCTAAGAATGAAAATATTAGGAAAAAGTATAGTGAAGCAATACCATTATATAAATTTTTAAACTTAAATGGAACAGAAGAAGATATAGAGAGATATACTATATTTTTAGGGCTTTTAAATAATGTTCAAATAGAAGATATAGAGGAAATAGAAAAACAACAAGAGAAATTTCAAGAAAATATACCATTTAGAATAAGATATGAAAAAAGTTTTTTATGGCAAATATATTATTCACAAGCAACAGATACATATTTTATGTTATTATCTATAAATGATTTAGAGTATGCACATATGTTTTATTTACTAAAAAAACAAATAGAATTTAATAAATCAAGAAAAAAGAATGTACCTACAATTTACGTTCCAATTAGTAGGTTAGAATATTCAAGAGAAATTTTAGACAAATCTGAAATAAGAGACATAGAAAATTATTTATGGATTTTTACAGGAGAATGGGTTACTTCTTATGAAGTATATGATAAAGATGGTAATGTGACTTTACATATAGTAGGTACTGCAAAAGTATATAATAATGTAGAAACAGAGTATAAAATAAAATTGAGAACTAAAGAAGAAGCACAGATGTTTTACAAACAAATAAAAGCGTTATTTATTTTAAAAACAGAGTTGAGCCAATATTATAAGTTTGAAATAATGATTAATAAAAAAAGCGAATTAGAATTTTATTTCGAGAATAAAACATTAATATATAGTAATTTACCAGATTTTATAAAAAATGAATACATAAAAGTTGAAAATGAATTAGTTATAAAACAAGATTATATAAAGCGTTTGAAAAGCATATTAAATGAAATGAAGATAATTTGTTTTGATAGAGAAAAAGAATATTTAGAAAAAGAAAAAGTAATTACTACTTTTTTAGAGTGTAAAAAAAGTTTTTTTGGTAAGATAAGATTTTTCTTTAAGAGCAAGAAGGGCGCTAATAATGCTCCTATTCAACTACAAGAAAATTCGGAAATCAAGAAAGAACCTGAGGAAAAAGAAGAAAATCTATTTGTATTTTCTTCAGATGAAAAGGACAAGTTTACAATAGAAGATTTAGTTACTATTTATGCTAAATATGATCTTTTAATGAAAGATATAAAAAATCTACAATTAGATATAGAGGCTTTAGAATTAAAAACTAAAAATTTAGAAAGAAAAATAAAAAATTCTCAATTATATATAGATGAAATAGAAAACCACAAGAAAAGTATTTTTGAATTTTGGAGATTTGCAAATAAAGACGAGTTACCAAGTTTAACAGAAGGTGGCCCAACAATTTCAATGAAAAGTAATATAAAGAAAACCTTTTCGTTTGAACTTGATTTCGAGGATTTAGGTGATAAAGTAGACAAAATGCAAAGAGCTGAACTTACAAAAAATGAAATAAATGCTGTCTTTTTATCAAGTACAGAATTATTAGATGCTTTAAACTTTATAAAAAATATAGAGGGAAAAAGAAAAGAAATAATAGACGGAATATTTAAAAACTTAAAAGAAGAATTAAATACAGAAATTATAGGTGATGTGGATTTTGATATATTCGGGAACATGACGGATGAAAGTACAAAAGTAAAAACTATTGGCAATAAACATCATAGAGAAATAGAAAAGAATAAATTAAATATTTTAGAGATTGATAAGGAAACAACAGAAGAAGAATTTTTAGAAATTATAGAAAGAAAACGTAAACTTATAAATGAAGCTATGGAAAAAATAAAAGTTCCAATAGAAATGGATTTATATAGAGTTGTAAAAGGCAATACATTGTTAGATATAGATGAATTATGTTTGTATGATATGAACCCTATAAATTGTTTTGAAGAACAAAAAAATAGTAAAGAAAATGATGTAAATTTATATAAAATAACTATAAAAGAAAATATGCACGCATTATTTTTATCTAATATAATTTTTTACGATAATGCAAACGATACTTTACCAGTAGGAATGAATTTATCTACTAAAGTTTTAATAGATACTAATTTATTTGAATTTGCATTAAGAGATAGGAGAGAATTTAAGACTAATATGTACTCTAATAATGATGAAGACGCATCAGAGTTAAAAGTTAAAAATGTTACTGTGTATGAATATGAGCTAAAAAGGAAATAATATTACAATTCAGATAGTACTTTATAAAATCTGGATATATAGCTATATAAATATTAATGGTACTTATATATTAATATTTTTTATCAAAAACATAGCTAGGGTATAACAATCCGGGTCTTTGATTGCAAAATATTAATATATAAGTACTTTAATATGTTTTAACTAAAAATAGCTATATATCCAGAAGGTATAAATGTGTATCATAATGTAATAATATAAGTAGGAGAGTGATTTGTTTGAAAAATTATTTTTTCACATCTGAAAGTGTAACAGAAGGACATCCTGATAAATTATGTGATAATATTGCAGATAATATTTTAAAAGAATGTGTAAATCAAGATAAATTATCTAAAGTAGCTGTAGAAGTTATGACTGCTAAAAATACTATTTATGTTGCAGGACAGATAACAACAAATGCAAAAATAAATATTGAAGAAATAGTAAGAAATCATTTAAAAGAAGTTGGCTATGATAATGAAAATTTAGACATAGATTATAGAACTTGTAAAGTTTTAATCAACATAACTAAACAAAGTAACGATATATCTGCAATAGTTGGGAATAAAGGAGCAGGAGACCAAGGAACGGTTTTCGGGTATGCGTGTGACGAAACAGAAGAATTAATGCCATTGCCAATAATGGTGGCAAAAGACTTAACAAATCGCTTAACTTATGTAAGAAAAAATAATATAATAAAAGGATTAAGACCAGACGGAAAAAGTCAAGTAACAGTAGAATATAGAGAAGATAAACCTGTAAGAATAGAATATATAATAATATCTGCTCAACACTTAAAAGAAAAAGACCTTAACGAATTAAGAAAAGAAATATATGAAAAAGTAATATTAGAAAGTAAATATAGCAATTTAATAGACGAAAAAACAAAAATAGATATAAATAAAAACGGACAATTCGTAATAGGAGGACCATTAGCAGATACAGGAGTAACAGGTAGAAAATTAATGGTAGACACTTATGGAGGAATGGCAAAACACGGTGGTGGAGCATTCTCGGGAAAAGATTTAAGTAAGGTGGATAGAAGCGGAGCATATATGTTAAGAAAAGTGGCAAAAGACATAGTGCAAAAAGGTTTAGCAGATAAATGCGAAATAGGTGCAAGCTATGCAATAGGAGATGAAAATCCTATAGCTATTTACTTAAATACTTATGGTACTAATAAAATAAAAGAAGAAGAAATTTTAGAATTAATTAAAAAAGAATATGATTTAAGTGTTAGTAATTTAAAATTGCAAACAAAATTTGAACTTTAAGGGACTCTAAAAAATATTTTTTGATAATATCCTTCTATTAATAAAGATATTTATTTTATAATACTGATATATTAATCATGTTCTTTCTAAAATTTAAAGAAACTTTTAATAATTTTGCATTTTTTGTCAATGCGTCCAAATCTATCTCTTAGCACAATATTGATTTTTTTCATAATATTAAGTTTAACATTAATCAAGTTATTGATAAAAAATGATTATGAAACTTAAAAATAATTTAACGAAAGGCCGGATAATTATAATGAATAAATTTAATAAAATTATAAATGATAAAAAGATTTTAAATATTTATGAAAAGATATTAAAAGATGAAGTAAAAAATGGTTTCTGGGCTCACCATGGATTTGAACATGTATACTTTGTAACTAATTTGGCTGAACAAATATTAACGATGTTAAATTATGATAATAATTTTATTGAAGAAACTAAAATAGCTACTATATTACATGATATAGGATGTATCGAAGGAAAGGAAAAACATTCAGTTAGAAGCTATGAGTTTGCCAAAAAATATATAAAAGACAATCAAATTAAATTAACAAATGAATATGATGTTTTAGAAGCGATTAAAATGCATAGTAATGGATTTCAAACAGATAATATAATAACATCAGTTTTAATTTTATCTGATAAACTAGATATAAGATATAACAGATTGACTAAAAAAGGTGAGAATATAAAGGGAATTAGGCAATGGAAAAATATAAAAGATGTAATACCAAGGATTGAAGGCAATATTTTATATATAAAATTTATATGTCCTACAGAGTTAAACAAGAAAGAACTAGAAGAATTTTATTTTACTACTAAATTAATTAAAGCAATAAAATGTTTTGAGAAAAACCTAAAAATACATTCGATAGTATATTTGAATAATGAAGAATGGAAATTTTTTACTTAATATTTTTTATTTCTAACTTATTAATAATAAGTTAATAATTATTTTTGATTGAAGGATGATTTTATTTAATGATTTAAGAAAAAAATATTGTTACAATTCAGGACATACTCACTAAAAGCTTGATATATAGCTATTTTTAGTCAAAACATAGCTAGGGTTTAACAATCCGGGTCTTGACTTGCAAATAGCTATATATCAAGCTTTTATTTAAATGCCTGCTGAATAGTAACCAAAATATTAATTTAAATGAAATAATTTGTCAGCACTGAAGATTAAAAAATTTTTCGAGTAAAAAAGATGTCAAAACATGTGAAATATGATAAAATAAACATGTA
>CALXUC010000033.1 GCA_944391575.1 uncultured Clostridia bacterium
AAAAATCATACTTCTAAATTTATCTTAAAAACTGTACTTGGTAACTTTTTTGTATTATTAACCACCTGAACTGTAACATTCTGTAACTTAGTAAAAAATAATAGTTTTTAATTGATTGACTTTTGATAATATTATTGATATAATGTATAAAAAGAAAACTTGTAAAAAAGGGAGTGAGAAAATGTCTAATCTACCAAATAATATTCAGAACATTTTAAATGAATTAATATTGGAAATAAAAAACATTTTAAAATCTAAAGTAAATAAGATTATATTATATGGTTCTTATGCTAGAGGAGATTATAAAGAAAATTCAGATTTAGATATTATGATTTTAACAGATTTATCAGAAGAAGAGATTATTGATATAAGAACTGAAATTTGGGATATCGCATCAGATATAGGACTAGAAAATAATATTATGATTTCTGTTATGTTAAAGAATATAGAAGATTATAATTATTGGTTAGATACATTACCTTTTTATATGAATGTAAAAGAGGAAGGTGTAATAATAAATGGATGAAAAAGCATTTGAATTAGCAAAATATAGACTTGAAAGAGCGAAACAAGATTTAATAGATACAGAATTATTATATAAAAACAAAATAAGGTTTTTTCTATTAAATCACTAGAAAAAACTAGGATAAAATATAAATCGAATGTGCAGGAAAAATATATTAGAAATTCTTAAGCTTAATTATAGGGAATGTTCACGTCGAGCCTAAGCGAGGACTAAGTGAAAGGTTCCTGTAATTAGGCTTTAGAATTTCTATATATTTTTGCAAGCCGAGATTTATTATTTTAACCTAGTATTTTCTAGCGATTATAGATTTTACCTATTATCTTGTAACTAAAATTTGTTCTAAAAAATTGAAATTTTATTAAATATATAGTATACTATTCTAAATTGTGGTAAATTATGGAATAGTATTTTTTAATTTATCGATTAATTCAAAAAAGGAGAAAAAATTATGTTATTAGAACTAAAAAATGTCTCTAAATTTTACTATGGTAAAGACACTGTAGCAAGTGGTTTTACGAAAGTAAATCTAAAATTAGATAATAACGAATTTATTGCTATAACAGGTGAAAGCGGTAGTGGTAAATCTACGTTGTTGAATGTAATCTCTGGGCTAGATACTTACGAAGAAGGAGAAATGTATATAAATGGAGAAGAGACTTCAGGTTATACAGAAGTAGATTTTGAAAATTATAGGAAAAAATACATAGGGAATATTTTCCAAAATTTTAATTTAGTAAATAGTTATACAGTTTACCAAAATGTAGAATTAGTCTTATTAATAAATGGATATAAAAAGAGAAAAGTTAAGAAGAAAATATTAGAAGTTTTAGAAAAGGTAGATTTATTAAAATATAAAAATACTAAAGTATCTAAATTATCAGGTGGTCAAAAACAAAGAGTTGCAATAGCAAGAGCTTTAATAAAAGAAACTCCTATAATTGTTGCGGACGAACCTACAGGAAACCTAGATAGTAAGACAGCTGAAAATATAATTGAACTATTGCATGAAGTTTCTAAAGATAAATTAGTTATAATAGTAACACATAATTATGAGCAAGTTGAAAAATATGTTACTAGAAAACTTACAATGCATGATGGTAAAATTATTGAAGATAAGAAAATTAAACAAAAAGTAATAAAAGCAGATAACGCAAGCGAACAAAATATAAATAAAAATCAAAAAGCGAAAAATGCAATTTTTGAAAATAATAATGAAAAAACAGAAGAACAAGAAATCCAGCAAAATCCTAAAATCGAAAAAGAAGTTTTCAAACTAAGCGACATACCTAATGTTCAAAATAAAAAGAAGAACATAAGCAATTTAAATAAAATAAGATTAGGTATAAGAAATACATTTAACATAAAAATAAAATTCATACTATTATTACTAGTATTCTTCTTTATGACAGCTGCCATATTTGGAGAGTATGCGTCATATAAAAAGCAGGAATATGAAGCAAGCAATTTAGGATATAATAATTATTTTAGAGATACTAGTGATAAAAGAATTGTAATTCAAAAAGAAGATTTATCAGAATTTACAGCAGAGGATTATGAAAAAATAGAAAAATTACCTAATATAGATTACATAGAAAAAAATGATATTTTACTAGATTCAGATATTTATTTATCTAGTGATACTTTTGGAATTAATGGTACTGCAAAAAGCATAGATTTATTTGATCCTAGCAAAATCGTATATGGAGAAATGCCTAAAAATGATAATGAAATAGTTATTTACGGTGCTAGTTATAATTATATGTTAGCAAGTGCACCTGAAAAATTAATAGGATTAGAATGTGCTATTAGCGGAAACTTAATAGGTCAAATTAATGATTATAAATTAAAAATAGTAGGTATAGCTCATATACCAGAGGACGAAGTAGATTATAGAGGTTCATATTTTTACGTTAGTAATAACACATTAGATTTACTTAGAAGATATATTAATATAAATAGTAGTAGTACTAAAACTGAATTTAATGGAAAAATATTTACATCTTCAGATTACAGTAATCAATATAAAGTTATACCTAATTCTAAAGTAAGAAAAGGTTATGCTATTGTGCCAGTATCTTTTGATTATATGACTAGGTATAATAATGCTAGAAATTACCCTATAAATATTACTATAGAAAATATGTATTTTACAGATAATTTAAATCTTAAAATATCTAATACGTATGATGAATATTATTTTGAAAGATTAACAGGTATTTCAAAGGATTTATTCTATTCATACGACGGGGCTATTTTCGTAAATAATGAAGAGTATGAAGAATTGTTTAATAAAGGAATTTATCAAAGTAGTGTATTTATAAAAGATGTTAAAGAGAAAGATCTAGTATTACAAGAGTTACAAAATAATGGATTTAAAACTTTATATGTTAAAGATACTTTACAAAGTTATTCAGGCGGAACTGATGTTATTACTAATGTTATAACTGTAGGAGTATTAGTAGTTGTAGGAATTGCTTTATGCTTAATTTCATATTTTATAATTAAAATTATATTGAAATCAAGAAATGTATATTTTTCAACTATAAGAATTTTAGGGGCAACTAGAAAGAATGCAAAATCTTTATTAAGAATAGAATTATTTACAGTTATGAATATAGCATACTTTATTGTATTTGGTATTATAGAATTAATTAAAAATAACATTATTACAAATGCAACTTTACAAAGTCTAGTAACGTATTTAACTCCACGTGATTTTGTTATTATGTACTTAATATTATTTGTAATATCTATGATTATATCTAATAGATATTCTAAGAAATTGTTTAAAAAATCTGCTATGAATACGTATAGAGATGAGGAGGTGTAGTTTTATGATTAAGTTAGTTAAAGTTAATAAGTATTTTAATAGATTTAAGAGAAATAAGATTCATGTTATAAATAACACATCTTTAGAATTTGAAAAGACAGGCTTAGTAGCTATACTTGGTAATTCGGGTTCTGGTAAAACTACACTTTTAAATGCTATAGGTGGTTTAGATAAAGTAAGTAGTGGAAAGATTTATATTAATGGTAAGAAGATTACTAAAAGATTTAGTGGTAGAGTAGACAAGATAAGAAATCTTAATATAGGGTACATATTTCAAAATTACAATCTTATAAATAATATGACTGTTTTTGATAATGTTGCTCTTGCTTTAAAAATGTGTGGTGTTAAGAATAAAGAGGAGATTAAGAAAAGAGTAAATTATTTATTAGAAGTTTTAGGTATTTATAAGTATAGAAATAGATATGCTAATATGATTTCTGGTGGCGAGAGACAAAGAGTTGCAATAGCTAGAGCTTTAGTTAAAAATCCTAATATTATAATTGCAGATGAACCTACTGGAAATCTCGACAGTAAAAATTCTTTAGAGATTATGAATATTATAAAATCTATTTCTAAGAATAAATTAGTTATACTAGTAACACATGAAAAGGAATTAGCAAATTTCTATGCTTCAAGAATTATTGAAGTAGTAGATGGTAAAGTAGTTAAAGATTTTAAGAATGAGCATAGTGATGATTTAGATTATAGGTTAGAAAATAAGATTTATTTAAAAGAATTTAAAAATAAAGAAAGCTTTAATAAGAAGAATATTAATTTTGATTTTTACTCAGATAATAATGAAAATATAAATGTTAGAATGGTTTTAAAAAATGGGAATATTTATATAGAAGCTAAAGACCATAAAGTAGAAGTAGTTGACGATACTAGTAGTATGGAACTTGTAGATGATTATTATAAGAAGATATCTAAGGAAGAGTATGAGAAGTATCAATTTAATTATGAAAATATTATAAATAAAAAGTATAAGATGAGATATACATCTATATATAATATTTTTACTTTATTAATTGATGGCTTTAAAAGAGTATTTAATTATTCAATTTTAAAGAAATTATTGCTACTAGGGTTTGTAATATCTTCTATGTTCGTTTTATTTGCTGTAAGTAATATTATGGGTGTTACAGATATTAAAGATGAGAAGTTTATTACAGAGAATAAAGATTATTTAAGATTAGTTACTGGGAAAATAGATATAAACAAGTATTTGGAATATGAAAATTTAGAACATATAGATTATATCTTGCCACGGAACGTCATTGTTGAATTTTAATATTAAATACGATGATTACTTCCAAACTAAAAATGCTGCAGACGATTTTGTAGCTTCTGTTGCTAGTAAAGATGTTATTACAGAAGCGGATTTGATATATGGTAGAATGCCTGAAAATAAGAGAGAAGTAGTTGTAGATGAATTTATATTAAATCAATTGATACAAAAAGGTGGATGGCACCAAGCTTCTCAAGTTGGAGTAAATAATATTGAACAATATTTAGGTAGAGAAGTTAATACTGGTAGTATGTCAAATATGTATCAAAATACTGGTCCAATAAAATTAGATAGCTTTGTAATTGTAGGTATTTCAAATTTAACAAGTCCTTGTATTTACATGGATAAGAGCAATTTCATAAACTTATTTGCAAATACAAGTGAGGCAAGTGCAGATTCATATGGTGGAATAGTATTAGGACCAACGAATACAACAACAACCGAACAACAAGTTTTAACACAAAGCATTTACGATGTAAATTTAGCAAAAGATAAGATAGAACTTACAGAAGGAAGAATGCCAGAAAACGATTATGAAATAATAGTAAACGAATCTCTTTCATCTGCTATGAAATTAAATAGAACGATAGATGATATGATAAATGGTAATAATTTAACAGTAGTTGGATATTACACAAGCATGGAAGATATTAATTCTTACTTTACTACTGAAAATACGATTAAGTATAAATTATTATCAGAAAAAAGCAATATAACAATATATTCAAATAATAAAGCAGAAACTATAAATTACTTTAGAAATGTAGATATGAATATAGAAGATATTTATGAAACTGATAAAGATGAATACGTAAGGAGTATACAAGAAAGTATAAAATCAAGTATAATAGTAGCCGTTGTAATACTTGCAATATCATTAGTAGAAATCTTTTTAATGATACGTTCATCATTCCTCTCAAGAGTAAAAGAAGTAGGAATATTAAGAGCGATAGGAGTTAAAAAGAGAGATATTTACAAAATGTTTTTAGGGGAGATAATTGCAATAACAACGTTAACAGCAATACCGGGATTATTCTTAATGTCTTACATTATACAAGGTTTACGATTAGTACCATATTATGCAGACCAATTTATGTTTAATAGTACCGTTGTTCTTATAAGTGCTGCAATATTAGTTGTGTTTAACATAGTAATTGGATTATTGCCAGTTCATAACGTTATTAGAAAAACTCCTGCTAGGATATTGAGCGGTAATAATGTGGATTAAATATGGTATTATAAGATATATTATATTAATAAAATATAAAAGCATATAAATGCTCAATCAAAATTTTAATTGGTTAAAGTTCAGTAAAAATTTTATAAAAACTTAATATATAGCTATTTTTAGTCAAAACATATCTAGGGTGACACAATCCGAGTCTTGACTTTCAAATAGCTATATATTAAGTTTTTGCATATATGTTCTTTTACTGAATTGTAATCCTGATTGAGCATTTTATTTTTTTAATTTAAGGAACGTCCTAAAACTTCACTGAATATGATATAGGGGAGTGATATTATGTCAAAAGAAATTCTTACATTAAAAGACGTTTCAAAGAAATACCAAGCAAAAAATGGAGAAATAGAAGCGTTAAAAAATATTACTTTTTCAGTAAATGAAGGCGATTTCGTAAGTTTAATTGGGCCGAGTGGGTGTGGAAAATCTACCGTTCTTTCTATTATTGCAGGGCTTGAAGAAAAGTCTGGTGGAAAAATTATGTTAGACGGAGAAGAAATTTCTACAATTTCAAATAAAATTGGATATATGCTTCAAAAAGACAGTCTATTGGAATGGAGGACTATTTACAAGAACGTTATTTTGGGACTAGAAGTGACGAAACAAAGAACGAAAGAAAATGAAGATTATGTTATAGATTTGTTGAAAAAATATAATTTATATGAATTTAAAGATAAATATCCAACTCAATTATCTGGTGGAATGAGGCAAAGAGTTGCTTTAATACGTACATTGGCAATTAAACCTAAAATATTATTATTAGATGAAGCTTTCTCGGCTTTAGATTATCAAACTCGAATTATGGTTACGAATGATATATATAATATTCTAAAAAAAGAGGGAAAAACAGTTTTAATGGTAACTCATGATATTTCTGAAGCTATTAGTATGGGAGATAAAATAGTTGTTTTATCTAATAGACCAGCAGTTGTTAAAGCTATTCATAATATAGAATTTCCAAATATTGAAAAAAATCCAGTTAATTGCAGAAATTGTCCTGAATTTAGTAAATATTTTGATACTCTATGGAGAGAATTAGATGTTCATGCTTAATTAATATGTAAAGAAGGAGGAAGAATTAGATGAATAACATTTCCAATGAAAGAAAGTTATACTTAAAGAAAGAAAAGAAAAATAAAATTACAGTTTTTATAACTCAAATAAGTATTTTGATATTTTTCATAGTAATATGGGAAGTTGCAGCTAATAAAGGTTGGATAGATAGTTTTATTATGAGCCAACCTTCTAAAATATGGGAGACTATAGCAAATTTATCTTCTAATAACTTATTAGAACATATTGGAGTTACTGTTTTTGAAACGCTAGTTGGATTTTTAGTTGGTACATTTTTAGGTGTTATTGTTGCTATTATATTATGGTGGTCTAAATTTTTATCTAAAGTAATGGAGCCGTATTTAGTAGTATTAAATAGTTTGCCTAAAATTGCATTAGGACCTGTAATTATTATATGGGTAGGTGCAGGTATGCCTGCTATAATTGTAGTTGCGATTTCTATTTCTTTAGTAGTAACTATATTAGAAATTTTAAATGGTTTTATGAATACAGATAAAGAAAAAATAAAAATGATAAGAACATTTAATGCTACAAAATTACAAACTTTAGTAAAAGTAATTATACCTGCAAATATTTCAACATTTATAAATTCTTTGAAAGTAAATATAGGGTTATCATTAGTAGGTGTTATTTCGGGTGAATTTTTAGTATCAAAAGCTGGATTAGGATATTTAATAGTATATGGTGGCCAAGTATTTAAATTAGATTTAGTTATGGCAAGTGTATTGATTTTAGCAATAGTAGCTGCTATAATGTATCAAAGCGTTGTTATTCTGGAAAAAGTGATTTTGAAAAATCATAAGTAAAAATAAAAAGGAAGTTACTTGATACTTGATAATGGAATATTTTTTAAAACGCTTGAAAATATTAGTCTAAAATTGGAAAATAAAATAAAATAAAATTTAGTCTTGCATAAAGTAAAAATATATGGTAAAATTTGGAAGACGAAAAAATATTATAATAGTATAAAAGCTATATCGTAAAACAAATTAAAGGAGAAAATAAAAATGGTAGGATACTTAAAATTAAAAGAAGAAAATAGAAAAATAAAAGAAAACGCTGAAACCCGCATGGCTGTATATATATATATATATATATCGTATATTGTCATTTAGAAAATAAAAAAACAAACTTACAAAATGGAGAATATAATTTTAACTTAAAACTTATAAAATTAAATAATAGAAGTAAAGATAGAACTATACTAAGATTAGATATGGATAGGAACCTTAAAAGTGTTCTAAAAAATTCATATTTTAGTAGTATAGGTCTATCTTTTCGCGCTTTTTGAAATAAAAACTCATAGTATATGCGATAAAACGCAAAAACTCGCAAATTAGCTTGTTCTATTATTTTGAGTATTATGATAAAACTATAATAAAAATAATTTAGTACAATAAAAGGAAAAGTAATTTTAAAGATAAGGGAGAAAAAGATATGTTAAAAAATAAAATAAATGTTAAAAAAAGAATAAAAACAAGAATAAGTGTAAAAAATAAAGTAAGTAACAAACATAAAACGGATAGAGCAGGACCGTAATAATTATAAATATAATAAAAATATATGTATAAAAATACATAGGGAAGGAATTGATAAAAGTATGAAAAAATATAATTATAAAATTGATAGAAAAAAAGAGAAAGAAAAAGGAATAACTTTAGTTGCATTAGTAATCACAGTAGTAGTAATGCTAATATTAGCAGGGGTAGCAATAGCAGCAGTAGTAGATGGAGATGGATTATTTAGTAGAGCAAGAGAAGCAGCCGATATTTATGAAAATGCAGCACAAGATGAACAAGATAAAATTCAAAGTATGATAAATGAAATAGATGGATATTTGAATAATTCACAAAGCACTGTAACAGATGGTAGTTTTGATTCTACTGTAGGTTTAAATACACCTGATACATCTGCTTTACCTACAGATACTACAAAATATGTAACATGGAATTATGACGAAGAAAATAGTGTTTATGAAGAAGTGTTATCAGATACAGCTCCAAATAGTTGGTATGATTATAATAACGGTCAATGGGCTAATATTAAGACTACTGCAAATGGCTTAGAGGCTTATTGGGTATGGATACCAAGATTTGCATATAAAATGCCAAATACTACTGGTAATGGCGATGAAAAAGAAATAGAAGTTATATTCGTAAAAAACAACAGTAAAGAAGGAGCAAATGGAGAAACTTGTTATTATGCAACAGATACAGAAATAACAACAGATGGCTCAGGGCTATACGTTAATAAAACAGCTGACGCATTAGATAAATGGATAGTACATCCAGCATTTACTTTTGGAGATGACCAATTAAATGGAATATGGGTAGCAAAATATGAAGCAAGTAGTAGTAATCCTGATGCAGAATATGGAGGAGGCAATGTAAGTAATTTGCAAGTGCAAGTAAAACCAGATGTGGTAAGTTGGAGAAATATACAAGTAGCAAATTCATTTACAGTATGTGAAAATATGACCAAAGCAGGTGGCGCAATAGGAACTACAAGCGAAAATAACAATGTAATAGACACACATATGATGAAAAATATGGAATGGGGAGTAGTAGCAGCTTTAAGTCAAAGCCAATATGGTGTATTTAACCCTGAAAGTGCTACAAGTGAAACTGGTGATAGTACATTTAAAGTATGGAATAATCCAAACAGTAATTATATAACTGGAAGTGCTGGAGATACAGCAGATGCAGCCGATCAAGCTTCAACTAACTCATATAATACAGTAACAGGGACAAAAGCAAGTACAACTGGAACAATATATGGAATATACGATATGACAGGAGGTTCTTGGGAAAGGGTTATGGGACTTATAGCAGTTGATGGTTCAACAAATGAACCTATTGTAGGAGATAATGACACATACAATACTGGATTTAATGGAAAATTTTCAGACGGAACAGAATCTACAACAGGAACAAGAGATTTGCCTAATAGTAAATATTATGATTTGTATGTTTATGGTACTACATTCAATGGCCAAGAGGCTTATAATCGTGGTAAAATTGGTGATCTAACTCGCGAGCTAAATCCTACTGGCGGAAATACATGGAATAACGATTGGGCTAGTTTTGTAAATTCAACTAATCCTGTGTTTCATCGTAGTGGGAGATGTACAGATGGTACTAATTCTGGTATGTTTGCATATAGTTTAAGTAATGGCAGTATGAGCTATTTTTGTTCCTTCCGCCCAGTGCTAGTATTATTATAAAACATTAGTACAATATAATACAAAAAAGAATTAAATAGCAAGAGAAAAATTTTCTTGCTATTTTTCTATATATTCTGTAAAAGGAAAGTTACAATTCAGTAAAGATTTTATAAAAAATTGATATATAGCTATTTTTAGTCAAAACATAGCTAGGGTGACACGATCCGGGTCTTAACTTGCAAATAGCTATATAGCAATTTTTTGCAAAAGTTATATGTCCTCTTACTGAATTGTAACAAAGGAAAGAAATAATTTTAAATATACTCTTGCTCTTTATACAATTAATGTAGTATAATATAAATAATGTTTGAAGGGAGTGAGTTTGAATGAAAAAATTACCATACGGGATAAGTAATTATGAAGAACTAATAGAAGATGGATATTATTACGTAGATAAAACGAGATATATAGAAAAATTAGAAAACTTGCCAGAAAAGAGAATAATATTTTTAAGGCCAAGAAAGTTTGGAAAAACTTTATTTACAAGTATATTAGAAAATTATTATGATGTTAGAAAAAAAGAAAAATTTGAAAAACTATTCAATGAGACGTATATAGGAAAAAATCCAACAGGATTAAGAAATAAATATTATATACTAAGATTCAATTTTTCAGGAATAGACACAAGAGATGAAGAAAGTACAATACGTGGTTTTAAAAGTGAGGTCGCATCATCAATAAAATTATTTGTAGAAGAATATGGTCTAGATTTTTTTGTAAATGAAGAACAAGAAGCAGAAAATATATTAGATAATTTATTCAAAGCATTTAAAATACAAAAAAGAGGGGAAAAAATATATGTGATAATAGATGAATATGATCATTTTGCAAACGAACTATTAGGATTTAATGTAGAACAATTTAAGAGTTTAGTATCCCAAAATGGAAAAGTAAGAAAATGGTACGAAATATTAAAAAAAGGAGCAGAAAGTGTAGCAGATAGGATATTTATCACAGGAGTAGCCCCAATAACGTTAGATAGTTTAACATCAGGATTTAACATAGCTTTGGATATAACTAGAGATGAAAACTTTAATGAAATGCTAGGCTTTACGAAGGAAGAATTAATAGAAATGATAGATGGCCAAGGAATATCAAAGAAAAATAAAGAAGAAATATTACCAATAATGAAAGAATATTACGATGGATATAAATTTTCACTATATGCAAAGGAAAATATATATAACTCAAATATGTGTTTATATTTTTTAAATGCTTATGCGAGACTTAACAGAATACCAGAGCAATTAATAGATGTGAATATAGCAAGTGATTATACAAAGTTAGGAAAAATGTTAAGTTTGTATAAAGGAGAGGAAAGGGAAAAAATAATAGAAAAAACAATAATAGGGGAAGGAATTGTAAGCGAAATAACAGCAGAGTTTAATCCAGCAAAAGAATTTGTAAAAGAGGATTTAATATCAATGTTATATTATTTAGGATATTTAACAATAGAAGGTGAAGAAGTAGGATATCCAAGATTAAATATACCAAATGTAGTAATGAAAGAATTATATGCAGATTATTTTTTAAAAATCTTAAGTGATGAATTAGATGTAGATATAAGTGGATATTATTCAGAAATAGCAAGAGAAATAGCATTAGAAGGCAAAATCGATAAAATAGTAGAAACATTAAAAAAATACTTAAGTAATCTATCAAATAGAGATTATATGAAATTTGATGAGAAATATGTAAAATTAATATTTTATTGTATAGCAATGAATTTAAAAATATTTAGATTAAAATCAGAAATGGAAGTAGAAAGAAGATATCCAGACATATTATTAATACCAAAAAATAAAGAAAAAGGATATAAAGCGGTAATGATAGAATTTAAGTATTTAAAAAAGGACGAAGCAAATAAATTAAAAGAAAAACAAGAAGAAGGAATAAAACAGTTAAAAGAATATGCAGAATTAGAAGAAGTAAAAGCTATAGAGGGTTTAAGAAAATATTGTGTAGTGGCGGTAGGCGCAGATGTGATGGTGAGTGAAGTTTGATAGATAAAAATACTACATAGAACATTTTATTATATGTATCATTTTTAAGTTTTAAAAGAAAAGAAGATTATTTAAGAAAAGTTATTGCTAAAAAGATTAATTTATGGTAATATAAAAGAAAATAAAAAAGAAGATAACAAGGAGAAAATAAAAAATGGTAGAAACTTTAAAATTAAAGGAAAAAAATAAAATAAAAAAATTAGACAAAAACGCTGAAACCCGCATGGCTGTATATATATATATATTGCATATTGTCATTTAGAAAATAAAAGAGTATTAATTTGTAGATGTGTAAAATTAAATAGTAAAAATAAAGATAGGACTATACTAAAACTATATAGAAAACGGTATAGGTCTATCTTTTTGTGCTTTTTACCAATAATTTTTTATATTAAAAAGTTTCGATATATAGCTGTAGAAATTTTTATGTTAAAAAATTTATGAAAAAATTTAAAAATTAGATATGAGCTAAAAACGCTGAAAACAGAGCACTTTGTAACACAAGTATAGTTATTATGCGATAAACTCGCAAAATAGCTTGTTCCAAATGTTTTTGATAATAATTATAATAGATATATTAAATAATTTATATTACTGTAAAAATGATAAATTGAAAAAAACATATGTGAAATAGAGGAAAAGTTTTTGAAAAAGATAGAAAGAATTAATAAAAATAAGTATAAAGAGGATAGAGCTGGGCCAAAATAAGTATAAATGTATTTGTTAGTTGAAAAGTAGAAGATTATATAATTGAAAACGGATCACTTTTAGTTTATCAAAAACAATAAATTAGCAAATTAAAATACATAAATATTATTATATAAAAAGTAGTTAAAAAAAGATAAATATAAAAATTTTATGAAAATTGTAAAGAAAGGAATTATGAAAAATGAAAAATAGTGAGAATAAATTAAAAAATAATAAACAAATTAAACGAGAAAATGGTATAACTTTAGTAGCATTAGTAATCACAGTAGTAGTAATGTTGATATTAGCAGGGGTAGCAATAGCAGCAGTAGTAAATGGAGATGGATTATTTAGTAGAGCAAGAGAATCAGCCGATATTTATGAAAATGCAGCACAAGATGAACAAGATAAAATTCAAAGTATGATAAATGAAATAGATGGATATTTGAATAATTCACAAAGCACTGTAACAGATGGTAGTTTTGATTCTACTGTAGGTTTAAATACACCTGATACATCTGCTTTACCTACAGATACTACAAAATATGTAACATGGAATTATGACGAAGAAAATAGTGTTTATGAAGAAGTGTTATCAGATACAGCTCCAAATAGTTGGTATGATTATAATAACGGTCAATGGGCTAATATTAAGACTACTGCAAATGGCTTAGAGGCTTATTGGGTATGGATACCAAGATTTGCATATAAAATGCCAAATACTACTGGTAATGGCGATGAAAAAGAAATAGAAGTTATATTCGTAAAAAACAACAGTAAAGAAGGAGCAAATGGAGAAACTTGTTATTATGCAACAGATACAGAAATAACAACAGATGGCTCAGGGCTATACGTTAATAAAACAGCTGACGCATTAGATAAATGGATAGTACATCCAGCATTTACTTTTGGAGATGACCAATTAAATGGAATATGGGTAGCAAAATATGAAGCTAGTAATCCAGATTGTACTACTGAAGCAACAAGTGGAGAATATAACGGCTCTGATAAACAAGTTGAAATAAAACCAAATGTAACAAGTTGGAGAAATATACAAGTAGCAAATTCATTTACAGTATGTGAAAACATGACTAAAGCCGGTGGCGCAATAGGAACTACAAGTGGAAATAATAATGTAATAGACACACATATGATGAAAAATATGGAATGGGGAGCAGTAGCAGTTTTAAGTCAAAGTCAATATGGTGTATTCAATTCTGAAAGTGCTACAGGTGCTAATGGAGATAGTACATTTAAAGTATGGAATAATCCAAATAGTAATTATATTACAGGAAGTGCTGGAGATACCTCCGATGCAGCCGACCAAACTTCAACGAATGCATATAATACAGCAACAGGTGTAAAAGCCAGTACCACAGGAACAATATATGGAATATACGATATGGCAGGAGGGTCGTGGGAACAAGTAATGGGATTTATTAACGTTAATAATTTAACAGAACCTTCTATAGGATATAATAGTTCACAGAATACAGGATTTAATGGTAGATTTTCTGATGGGACAGAATCAACTAATGGAATTAGAAACTTACCAGATAGTAAGTATTATGATTTGTATTTGTATGGTGATACTTATAATGATCAAGCAGCTTATGATAGAGGGAAAATAGGTGATTTCATTAGAGAGTTGAACCCAATTAATCTTGAAACATGGAATAATGATATTGCATATTTTATATATTCTAATAGACCTATATTTGATCGTGGCGGTAGTTATATTAATGAAAGTGATAGTGGTATATTTAGTTTAGTTTATGATTATGGTGGAGAAAGTAGTGGAGATACATTTAGACCTGTGCTTGTAAGTATGTAAATCTTATTCAATTTTATGATATAACATCAATATTGTACTGTTGCTAATCATCCTATATTAATATTATTATAATACATGAGTACAATATAATATAAAAAGAATTAAATGAATGGAGCAATTTTTTATTATTCAACAACTAGTTAGTTATAAATTATGGAATAAGTTATATTTTAGAAATTTTTCAAAAAAAGAGTAAGAAAAACTTGCTCTTTTTTTGATTTATGTAGTATAATATAGATAATGTTTGAAGGGAATGAGTTCGGATGAAAAAACTACCTTATGGAATAAGTAATTATGAAGAATTAATAGAAGACGGATATTATTACGTAGATAAGACGAAATATATAGAAAAATTAGAAAGTTTACCAGAAAAGAGAATAATATTTTTAAGGCCAAGAAAATTTGGAAAAACCTTATTTACAAGTATATTAGAAAA
Organism: uncultured Clostridia bacterium; assembly: GCA_944391575.1. GTDB lineage: Bacteria > Bacillota > Clostridia > TANB77 > CAG-508 > CALXUC01. The sequence goes on from CALXUC010000033.1 coordinate 15,142, forward strand.
TTATTATGATGTTAGAAAAATAGAGAAATTTGAAAAGCTATTTGGAGAGACGTATATAGGAAAAAATCCAACAAAATTGAAAAATAAATATCACATATTAAGATTTAACTTTTCAGGAATAGATACCACAGATGGAGAAAGTACGATACGTGGTTTTAAAAGAGAAATAGCATCATCAATAAAGTTATTTGTAGAAAAATATAATTTAGATTTTTTTGTAAACAAAGAAAATGAAGCTGAAGATATATTAGATGACTTATTCAAAGCTTTTCAAATACAAAGAAAAACAGAAAAAATATATGTAATAATAGATGAATATGATCATTTTGCAAATGAGTTATTAGGATTTAATGTGGACCAATTTAAGAATTTAGTATCAAAAAATGGAAAAGTAAGAAAATGGTATGAAATATTAAAAAAAGGAACAGAAAGCGTAGTAGATAGAATATTTATAACAGGAGTGGCACCAATAACACTCGATAGTTTAACATCGGGATTTAATATAGGTTCAGATATAACTCAAGATAGAGAATTTAATGAAATGTTGGGATTTACAAGAGAAGAAGTAATAGAAATGTTAGACAGTCAAAAAATAATAAATGAAAGTAAAGAAAAAATATTACCAATAATGAAAGAATATTATGATGGGTATAAATTCTCTTTACACGGAAAGGAAAAGATATATAATTCAAATATGTGTTTATACTTTTTAAAATCTTATGTAAGATTTAATAGTATACCAGAATCGCTAATAGACGTAAATATAGCAAGTGATTATAGTAAATTAGGAAAAATGTTAGATTTATGCAATGGAGATGAAAGACAAAAAGTAATAGAAAAAACAGTAATAGGTGAAGGAATAATAAGTGAAATAACAGAAAAATTTAATCCAGCAATAGAATTTACAGAAAAAGATTTAATATCTATGTTATTTTATTTAGGGTATTTAACAATAGAAGATGAAGAAGTGGGCTATCCAAAACTAAATATACCTAATATAGTAATGAAAGAATTATATGCAGATTATTTTTTAAAAATTTTGAGTGATGAATTAGATGTAGATATAAGTGGATATTATTCAGAAATAGCAAGAGAAATAGCATTAGAAGGCAAAATCGATAAAATAGTAGAAACATTAAAAAAATACTTAAGTAATCTATCAAATAGAGATTATATGAAATTTGATGAGAAATATGTAAAATTAATATTTTATTGTATAGCAATGAATTTAAAAATATTTAGATTAAAATCAGAAATGGAAGTAGAAAGAAGATACCCAGACATATTATTAATACCAAAAAATAAAGAAAAAGGATATAAAACAGTAATGATAGAATTTAAGTATTTAAAAAAGGACGAAGCAAATAAATTGAAAGAAAAACAAGAAGAAGGAATAAAACAGTTAAAAGAATATGCAGAATTAGAAGAAATAAAAGCTATAGAAGGTTTAAAAAAATATTGTGTAGTAGCAGTAGGTGCAGATGTGATGGTGAGGGAAGTTTAATAGATAAAAACACTAAATTATAACAAAGCAGGCATATTTGGTATGGATACCAAGATTTGCATATAAAATTTTAAATGTTGGTCTTGCATAAAATAAAAAAGTGTGGTAATATAAAAACAAATAAAGAAAAAAGATAACAAAAGGGAGAAAATAAAAAATGGTAGAAACTTTAAAATTAAAGGAAAAAAATAAAATAAAAAAATTAGAGAGAAACGCTGAAACCCGCATGGCTGTATATATATATATATATATATATCATATATTGTCATTTAGAAAATAAAAGAGTATTAATTTTTAGATGTGTAAAATTAAATAGTAAAAATAAAGATAGGACTATACTAAAACTATATAGAAATCGGTATAGGTCTATCTTTTTGTGCTTTTTAACAATAATTCTTTTATATTAAAAAGTTTCGATATATATTTGTAGAAATTTTTTATGTTAAAAAAATTTATGAAAAATTTAAAAATTAGAGATAAGCTAAAAATGCTGAAAATAGAGCGTTTTGTAACACAAGTATAGTTATTATGCGACAAACTCACAAAATAGCTTGTTCCAAATATTTTTGATAATAATTATAATAGATATATTAAACAACAGATAATCGATAATACTATAAAAACGATAAATTGAAATGGAAAACATATGTAAAATGGAGGAAAAGTTTTTGGAAAAGATAGAAAAAATTAATAAAAATAAGTATAAAGAGAATAGAGCTGGGCCAAAATAATTATAATTGGCAAATTAAAATACATAAATATTCTTATATAAAAAGTACTTAAAAATGATAAATATAAAAATTTTATGAAAATTGTAAAGAAAGGAAGTATGAAAAGATGAAAAACAAAGAGAATAAATTAAAAAATGGTAAACAAATTAAACCAGAAAAAGGAATAACATTAGTAGCATTAGTAATCACAGTAGTAGTAATGCTAATATTAGCAGGGGTAGCAATAGCAGCAGTAGTAAATGGAGATGGATTATTTAGTAGAGCAAGAGAATCAGCCGATATTTATGAAAATGCAGCACAAGATGAACAAGATAAAATTCAAAGTATGATAAATGAAATAGATGGATATTTGAATAATTCACAAAGCACTGTAACAGATGGTAGTTTTGATTCTACTATAGGTTTAAACACACCTGATACCTCGGCTTTGCCAAAAGATACTACAAAATATGTAACATGGAATTATAACGAAGCAAATAGTGTTTATGAAGAAGTGTTATCAGATACAGCTCCAAATAGTTGGTATGATTATAATAATGGCCAATGGGCTAATATTAAGACTACTGCCAATGGGTTAGAAGCATATTGGGTATGGATACCGAGATTTGCATATAAAATGCCAAATACTACTGGTAATGGAGATGAAAAAGAAATAGAAGTAATATTTGTAAAAAATAACAGCAAAGAAGGAGCAAATGGAGAAACTTGTTATTATTCAACAGATACAGAAATAACAACAGATGGCTCAGGCTTATATGTTAACAAAACAGCTGATGCTTTAGATAAATGGATAGTACACCCAGCGTTTACATTTGGAGATGATCAATTAAATGGAATATGGGTAGCAAAATATGAAGCTAGTAATCCAGATTGTACTACTGAAGCAACAAGTGGTGAATATAACGGTTCTGATAAACAAGTTGAAATAAAACCTAATGTAACAAGTTGGAGATATATACAAGTAGCGAATGCATTTACTGTATGTGAAAATATGACAAAAACAGGTGGAGTAATAGGAACTACAAGTGGAAATAATTCAACAATAGACACACATATGATGAAAAATATGGAGTGGGGAGCCGTAGCAGTTTTAAGTCAAAGTCAATATGGTGTATTTAATCCAGAAAGCGCTACTGGCGAAAATGGAGATAAAACATACAAAGTCTGGAGTAATCCAAATAGTAGTTATATAACAGGAAGTGCAGGAAACATTGCAGATGCAACAAATCAAGCTTCAACAAGCTCATATAATACAAATATAGGAGTGAAAGCAAGCACAACTGGAACAATATATGGAATATATGACATGGCAGGAGGTTCTTGGGAACCTGTTATGGGTTTAATGGCTGTTAATAATTTGCCAAATGAGCCTTCTGTAGGCCAAAATGATACATATAATACAGGATTTATTGGTAAATTTTCAGATGGAACTATATCTTCGACGGGCATAAGGAATTTGCCAGAAAGTAAATATTATGATTTGTATGCGTATGGTGTAAGTAACGAAGACTTTTATAGAGGAAAAATAGGTGATCTAACTCGTGAGCTAAATCCAAGTGACTTAAGAACGTGGAATGATGATTATGCACAATTTGTTCATCAAATAGGACCAATTTTCTATCGTGGTTCTGCATATAGATCAAATGATAATATAGGTGTCTTTGCTTATTCTACAGGAGGTAATAGTGGTGCCGCAATTAAAGATGATTCATTTCGCCCTGTATTAGTAATACTTTAATAAATTTATTGTAAATAAGGACAAAGGATTTTGGCAATATGAAAAATTTAAACTATTTAAATGTATTAAAAACATTGAAAAATTATTTCTTGAATTAAATAGCAAGAGAAAAACTCTCTTGCTATTTCTCACATTATATAGTAAAATATACAAAGAAAAAATATTAAAACCTGACTTTGACATTTTTTGGAGATAAAAAGAAGCCTTAAAGCTAGTAATATCAATAGCTTTGAGGCAGAATT
>CALXUC010000034.1 GCA_944391575.1 uncultured Clostridia bacterium
AGAACTAAAAGAGTTATAGAAAATTCTTTCTTAGAGGCAAGAAAGTTAAATTCTGAATTTATAGGTACTGAGCATCTTTTGATTGCACTTATGAAAGAAGTAGATAGTATAGCAGTTAGAATTATGATAGAACTAAATGTAAATTCTCAAAAAATGTATAACGAAATTATAAAAGTTTTAAATGAATATGATGAAGAAACTGGAGGAGTTTTCAATAACAACTCTAATAGCAAAAATATGAGCAATACAAGTTATAACAAAACACAAACGCTAAATCAATTTGGTAATGATTTAACAAAAGCAGCTATAGAAGGAAAACTTGACCCAGTTATAGGAAGAAAGAATGAAACTGAAAGAGTTATACAAATATTATCTAGAAGAACTAAAAATAACCCTTGCTTAATAGGTGAGCCTGGTGTTGGTAAAACTGCTGTTGTAGAAGGATTAGCTGAAAAAATTGCAAGTGGTGATGTTCCAGAAATGTTGAAAAATAAGAGAGTAGTAGCATTAGATTTATCTGGAATGGTAGCAGGTGCAAAATATAGAGGCGATTTTGAAGAAAGAATTAAAAAATCTTTAAATGAAGTTAAAAAAGCTGGCGATATAATTCTATTCATAGATGAAATTCATACAATAGTAGGTGCAGGTGCTGCTGAAGGTGCAATAGACGCTGCAAATATTTTAAAACCTTTATTAGCAAGAGGAGAAATACAAGTTGTAGGTGCAACTACATTAAATGAATATAGAAAATATATCGAAAAAGATGCAGCTCTAGAGAGAAGATTTCAACCTATTATTGTAGATGAGCCTAGTGTAGAAGATACAGTTTTAATCTTAAAAGGAATTAGAGATAAATATGAAGCTCATCACAATGTAAAAATTACAGATGAGGCTATTCAAGCAGCAGTTGAACTTTCAAAAAGATATATTAATGATAGATTTTTGCCAGATAAAGCAATAGATTTAATAGACGAAGCTTCTTCAAAGGCTAGAATTAAGACATACGTAATGCCAGATGAGATTAAGAAAATAGAAGAAGAAATTGAAAATATTACAAAAGAAAAGGAAGAAGCAATAAAAGTTCAAGAATTTGAAAAAGCAGCTTCTTTTAGAGATAAAGAACATAAATTAAAAGATAAATTAGAAGCGGAGAAGAAGAAATGGGAAAATAAAAAATCTAAAAAATTAACAACAATAACTGAGGAAGACATAGCGACAGTTATATCAAAAATAACAGGAGTACCTGTAACTAAAATAACAGAGAAAGAAAATGATAGATTAAAGAATTTGGAGGTAGAGTTGCATAAAAGAGTTGTTGGTCAAGACGAAGCTGTAGCAGCAGTTGCGAAGGCTATAAGAAGAAGTAGAGTAGGATTGAAAGACCCAAAAAGACCAATAGGTTCATTCTTATTCCTTGGACCAACAGGTGTAGGAAAAACAGAATTATCTAAAGCTTTGGCAGAATGTCTATTCGGTGACGAAAATGCAATGATCAGAGTAGATATGTCTGAATTTATGGAAGCACACACTACATCTAAATTAATAGGTGCACCTCCAGGATATGTAGGATTTGATGATGGAGGCCAATTAACAGAAAAAATAAGAAGAAAACCATATTCTGTAGTATTATTTGACGAAATTGAAAAAGCACACCCAGATGTTATGAACTCATTATTACAAATATTAGATGATGGACGTTTAACAGATTCTACAGGTAGAACAGTAGATTTTAAAAACACAGTTATAATAATGACATCTAATATAGGAGCTAAATTAATAACAGATAAAAACACATTAGGATTTAGCAAAGCAGATTCAGAAGATAAAGAAGAACAACTAAAAGCAGAAAATGAAAAAATTAAGAAAGATGTAATGAGTGAATTGAAGAAACACTTCAGACCAGAATTCTTAAACAGAATAGATGATATAATTGTATTTAGCAAATTAAATGAAAAGGACATTAGACAAATAATAGATTTAATGTTAAAAGAAGTTCAACACAGATTAGATAATAAAGGCATTGTATTAAACTTAGATGACAAGGTAAAAGAATTAATAGAAAAGAAAGGTACAGATACAACTTACGGTGCAAGACCTTTAAGAAGAGCAATACAAAGTTTAGTAGAAGATACAATAGCAGAAGGTATTATAGATGGTGTTGTAAAAGATAATTCAAAAGTAGATTTAACTGCAGAGAATGAAAAAGTTGTAATTAAGTAAGTAAACTGAACTCTAGGATATTTCTTAGGGTTCAGTTTTTAGTGTTAGATCAAAGCGACTTTTATATAATAGGAAAGTATGACTTTTGTATTATATAAAAAAATCCCAGGTACAATTGTACCTGGGAAAGTCGGAAACGCAAAGCTCGTTCCTATGGTTGTGTCGATGGTGTGCTGAATCTCTTCGAGAAATTCGGCGACACCTATCTACCGCTAATAACCTGGCATCAAGACGTTACGCCTAGATGGGTCATTTCGTACCATATTCGAATAAGAGCTTGCGTTTAGCTGCCAGCAGAATTGAACTGCTGATGAATGGAAGCAGCTTCAAAAATGAGCAATTTCCGACGCACATGGACTAAAAGTCTTTGAGAGGTCGGCAAAATTATTATACTAACGATTTCTATCAACCAAATAATAAAATCAGCAAATTTGAGAAGTATACGCCTTAAAAGCATACAACTACCCTCCAAGTTGTCAGTCCTACAGCAAGCCTCTCCGAGTGTCAAACAAAAATTATGTAAATATTATAACATTAATTTTTATAATTGTCAAGTACTAAAAAAATACCCAGCATTAAAGTGGAAAATTATGTTAATATAAAAAATCCAATTTTTTTTAAAACTTAAATTTATACTTAAGGGTGCCCTAATTACAGGACACCCTCTAAATGTTAGTTGTTGTTAGTTAATTTTTAATTTTGGCCCAGTGAAATCCCAATTTAAGAGCTTCCTTTTTTCTGATAAGCTTATTTTTTAAGTCATCTGAAATCGTAAGCTTCTTCTTTGACAATTTCCTTAAAAATCCCGGTTTTAGCCCAACTACTATCCAGAGATCATTTCTTGATTCGGTAAAAATGAAAACTCTATTCAATTTATAAGTTTTCCCAATTATTATCGTATTGTACGTTACAAGTTCGTATTCTTTACCATTACTGGATACAGGTTCCAAATAAAACACCATATCATCGTTTACATCTTTCAACTGGATTATATCCAGTTTACAATCTATCTTCGCTATAAAAACGCGCGAATTAGAAGTACTTTTACTAATGACTTCTTTCCACGTTTCTTTCCTCAATGCGAATTCAAAGTCTTTAGTTGAAGAAAACTGAGGAAATGAACGATAAAGATGTTTTTCTAAAAGGTCCTCCCAATAGTTTTCACGAAAATTCATCGTATTAAAAATGCACATGTTAACAAACTGAGTTCCTTGACTTTCGAGTTTTTTTAAAAGTTTTGATTTAAAACTAGCCATGATTTCTCCTCGAGATAAAATCTCAATTAAAAGGTTAAAGGGGAAATTAAAAATCATTAAATAACACACTACATAAAAAATTATGTAAATAGTATAACATTATTTTTAAAATTTGTCAATTATTTTAATTTTTTTACGTAAACTACTTGACAAAATTAAAAAAATGGTGTAAAGTATAATAGCATTACAAAATAAAGATGTAAAAAATAGGAGTAATCATTTATGGAGAAAAATGTTAAAGTAAGTATATTATTACAAATATACGGTAATTTATTAACTGAAAACCAAGTATCTGTTTTAGATGATTACTATAATAATGATTTATCTTTATCAGAAATTGCTGAAAATAATAATATTACTAGGCAAGCAGTTAGAGATAACATAAAGAAAGGAGAGCAAAAACTTTTCGAGTTTGAAGAAAAGCTAGGGGTTATGAAAAAGACAATGATTCAAGAACAAAAAATATCAGAAATTTTATCAAAAATTACAACAATAGAAGCAAATTCATCTGATAAAAAAGTTCAACATATCTTAGAAGAAGTTAGAGCCGAACTTAATTGTTTAGTATAATATTAAATTAAGAAAAATTGGAGGTAGATATAAAGATGGCTTTTGAAGGCTTAAGTGAAAAACTCCAAGGTATAACAAGAAAATTAAGAGGAAAAGCAAGAATAACAGAAAGCGACCTAAAGGAAGTTTTAAGAGAAGTTAAATTAGCTCTTTTAGAAGCTGATGTTAATTATAAAATAGTAAAAGACTTCATAAATGTAATACAAGAAAAAGCATTAGGTCAAGACGTTTTAAAATCATTAACACCGGGACAACAAGTAGTTAAAATAGTAAAAGACGAATTAGTCTCATTACTAGGAGGAGAAGAAGCAAAAATAGCATTTTCCCCAAATCCACCAACAATAATAATGTTAGTAGGATTACAAGGTTCGCGGAAAAACTACAACAGCTGGTAAACTTGCCAACCTTTTAAGAAAACAAGGAAAAAAACCATTACTTGTTGCTTGTGACGTATATAGGCCAGCAGCTATTCAACAATTACAAGTAGTAGGAAAGCAATTAAATATACCTGTATATGCGAATGAAACATCAAAAGATGTACCACATATTGCAAAACAAGCATTAAGTGTAGCAATGTCTAAATTAAATGATGTAATTATATTAGATACAGCAGGACGTTTACATATAGACGAAGAATTAATGCAAGAATTAAAAAATATAAAAAAAGATGTAAAACCTCATGAAATATTGCTTGTAGTAGATTCTATGACAGGTCAAGATGCTGTAAATGTAGCAGAAAGTTTTAACGAAAATTTAGGAATAGACGGAGTTATACTTACAAAATTAGATGGCGACACACGTGGTGGTGCAGCATTATCAGTAAAAAAAGTTACTGGTAGACCAATAAAATTTGCAGCAACAGGTGAAAAACTTAGTGATATTGAAGTATTCTTCCCAGAAAGAATGGCCTCAAGAATATTAGGAATGGGAGATATGCTATCAATTATAGAAAAAGCTGAAGAATCATTTGATGAAGAAGAAGCTTTAAAATTAGAAGAAAAATTGAAAAAGCAAAATTACGATTTAGATGATTACTTAGCGCAATTAAGACAAATGAAAAAGATGGGTTCATTTTCATCATTGTTAAAACTTATACCAGGAATGAATCAATTAAAAGACGTAAAAATAGATGATAAAGAATTTGAAAAAATAGAAGCTATCATATGCTCAATGACTAAAGAGGAAAGACGTAAACCAGAAATATTAAATGGCCAAAGAAGAGCAAGAATAGCTAAAGGAAGCGGAACTAAAGTACAAGACATAAATAAATTTATGCAATCTTTTGAAATGACAAGAAAAATGCTTAGAAAAGTAAAAGACGAAAAATCATTAAAAAAAGCTTTCGGTTCTATAGATATAAATTCTTTAAAAAACTTTAAAATGTAAAATAGTTAAACATAGGTATATATATAAATTACCTAATTAACGGGGGGTGAAATTATGGTAAAAATAAGATTAAAAAGAGTAGGTGCTAAAAAAGCTCCATTTTATCATGTTGTTGTTGCAGATTCAAGAGTTGCTAGAAATGGAAAAATAATAGAAAAAATAGGAACATATAATCCAATGGTAGATCCAGCTGAAATAAATTTAGACTTAGATAAAGTAAATACTTGGATTAAAAATGGTGCAAAACCTACAGATACAGTTAAATTTTTAATAGAAAAATCATCTAAATAATATAACTATAAATATTCAGGAAAGAATTAGTTTGAAAAAACATTCTCTATGGCTTTTAGATTAAGCGAGAAAGGATTGAATTTTTATATGAAAGAAATTTTAGAATTAATTATTAAAAATTTAGTAGCTAATAAAGAAGACGTTTCCATATCAGAAAACATAGAAAAAAATAATGTAGAGTTTACTGTAAAAATAAACCCAAAAGATATGGGAAGAGTAATAGGAAGAGAAGGTAGAATTGCAAATTCAATTAGAATTGTAATGAAATCTTTAGGAAATGCTGAAAAGAAAAAAGTTTCAGTACATTTTGTTGATTAGAGGTAAAAATGCAAGAACGATTGAAAATAGGTCAAATAGTTAATACTGTTGGTTTAAAAGGTTTCGTAAGAGTAGTACCATATACTGATGATAATAAAAGATTTGAATTATTAAAATCAGTTTACTTAGTAGATAAAAAACATTATAAAAAATATGATATTGAAGAAGTTAAGTATCAAAAAAATCTAGTTCTGTTAAAATTTAAGAACATAAATACTATAGAACAAGCAGAAGAGTTAAGAAATTTATATATAGAAATAGATAGAAAAGATGCTGTAAAACTTCCTGAAAACTCATATTTTATAGTAGACTTGATAGGTTTAGAAGTATATAATATAGAAACTAAAGAGCTATTAGGTAAAATAGAAGATGTATTTTCTACAAAAAGTAATGATGTATATGTTATAAAAAGCGAATTACGGAAAACAAATTTTAATACCAGCAATAAAATCTGTTGTAAAAAATGTCGATATAGAAAATAAAAAAATGGAAATAGAATTAATTGAAGGGTTATTATGAAATTTAATATATTAACACTTTTTCCAGAAATGTTTACTGTACTTGAAAGTAGTATTTTAGGTAGAGCTAAAAGCGAAGGAAAAATAGAAATTAATTTAATAAACATTAGAGACTTTTCTAAAAATAAACATAAAAAAGTAGATGATACACCTTATGGCGGTGGAGCTGGTATGGTAATAAGACCAGATGTAGTTTATGATGCTTATAATTCTATAGAAAATAAAAAAGCAAAAGTAATTTACTTATCGCCACAAGGAAAAACTTTAACACAGAAAAAAGTAAAAGAATTAAGTTTAGAAAATGAAATAACACTTTTATGTGGACATTATGAAGGAATAGATGAAAGAGTATTAGAAAAAATAGTAGATGAAGAAATTTCAATCGGTGATTACGTTTTAACAGGTGGAGAATTACCCGCAATGGTTTTAATAGATGCAGTAAGTAGATATGTTGATGGAGTATTAAGCAAAGGTTCAGTATTAGAAGAAACATTTTCAAATAATTTGTTAGAATATCCACAATATACGAGACCAGAAGTCTTTATGGATATGGAAGTACCAGAAGTTCTACTATCTGGACATCATAAAAATATAGAAGAATGGCGTGCAAAAAAATCATTAGAAAGAACAAAATTAAAAAGACCAGATTTACTAGAAAACAGAATTATTTAATAAAAAAATATTAAGAAAGGAGTCAAAAATAATATGGATATAGTAAAATCTATTGAACATGAACAATTAAAAAATAAAATACCAGTATTAAATATTGGTGACACAGTTAGAGTTCATGTAAAAATAAAAGAAGGAAATAGAGAAAGAATTCAAGTATTTGAAGGAATTATTATTAAAAAACAAGGTGGAGGTTTAAATGAAACATTTACAGTAAGAAGAATATCTTACGGTGTAGGTGTTGAAAAAACATTCTTAGTACATTCACCATTAGTAGAAAAGGTAGAAGTAGTAAGAGTAGGTAAAGCAAGAAGAGCAAAACTTTATTATTTAAGAGATAGAGTAGGTAAAGCTGCTAAAACTAAAGAAAAAATAGGAGCAAGAATTGAGACTAAAGAAATATCTTTAAAAGAAGATTTAGCTGAAGAACCTGTAGTGCCAGAAACACCTGCAGAAGAAGTAGCAGCAGTTGAAACAGCAGAAGTAGCTAAAGAAGTTGCAGCAGCTCCAGAAGAAGCTCCAGCAGTTGAAACAACAGAAGTTGTAAAACAAGAAGTAGTAGATACAGTAAAAGAAGAAACTGTTGAAACTGTAAAAGAAGATCCAAAAAAAGAAGAAAATAAATAATTATATTTTATTATCAAAATTGAAGTACTAGAGTAAAATTCTAATATGATTTTACTCTAGTATTCTTTTACTGCACATTCGATTTTAATTTAATCCTAGTATTTTCAAACGTTTTAAGAAAACTACCATTATCTACTAACATTTTTTATAATAATTGGTATATTCCCATTGTTAGGTGTTGATGTTAAATCTGTTACAGGTGTGCAAAGACAATAATATAAATAATTTATTATCACTAAAAATAAAATCTGACATAAAATATATTAGCCCATAAAATATGAGGTGAATTTTATGTCAGAAGTGATAAGACCGAATATATCTAAAACTGTAGCAGGTAAAATTCTTCATATTGATGGGGATATGAGATATAGTAAAAAAGCTCTTGATTATTATAAAAAAATAGGTTTACAAAATGCAGTTGTAAAAAACGTATCAGAGAAAAGACAACAATATGTTGTTGAAGATTTATTATTAAAATATAAGCCAGATATGTTAGTTATAACAGGTCATGATAAAATGTTAGAACAGAATAGAAAATTTTATGATATAAAAAATTATAAAAATTCTTTAAATTTTGCAAAAACTGTAGAAAACGCTAGAAGAGTTGTTCCATCTATGGATGACTTAATTATTTTTGCAGGAGCTTGTCAAAGTTATTTTGAAGAATTAATAGAAAGAGGAGCTAATTTTGCTTCATCACCAGCTAGAGTTTTAATAGATTTTATGGATCCAATAGTTATAGCAGTTAAAATTGCTACAACTCCAGAAAATAAGTATGTAACATTAAGTAACATATTACCAGAAGTTAGAGAAGGTTCAAAAGGTATAGGAGGAACAAGAGGAAAAGGAAAGTTGAAAAAATTATATTAATTCACGTTGGTACTTGCGATAGTATCAACGTGAGTTTTATGTAACAACTTAAGATATACTTGGTAAAAGCTTGATATATAGCTATTTTTAGTCAAAACATAGCTTGGGCGACACAATCCAGGTCGTGAGCTTCATAATAGCTATATATCAAGTTTTTTATTTAAATATCTGTTGAGTTATTATAATTTTCCCTGAATATTCTATTGTTATTATTGATAATTGAAAAAAATTATAGTATAATTATTATGTTTTTAACATAAGTAGAATATATATATAATTAGAATAGAAGTGAAAGGTAAAACAATGGGAAAGGAAAAAACATTTAAGAAAGAGAGCTTTATGCAAGGTGTTCTTGCAATAATGTTTTCGCAAGTGTTAATTAAAGTACTAGGCTTAGCATATAAATTGTATTTAACTAATAGAGAAGGCTTTGGCGATGAAGGAAATGCAATATATGGAGCCGGTTTTCAAATATATGCACTGTTATTAACAGTATCATCTATAGGCGTTCCAACAGCTATTTCTAAGTTAGTTTCTGAAAGAACTGCAGTAGGAGATTTTAGAGGTGCACATAGGATTTTTAAAATAGCATTTGCTACATTTGCTTTTATAGGTTTCATAGGAACATTAATATTATTTTTAGGTGCAGGATATATATCAACTAATGTATTGCAAATTCCAGAAGCGGAATATACATTAATTGCTTTATCGCCATCAATATTCTTTGTTGCAATAGCATCAGTTATAAGAGGATATTTTAATGGAATGCAAAATTTATCTATAACTGCAAAATCTCAAACATTCGAGCAAGTATTTAAAACATTATTTACAATATTAGTAGTTGAAATGATAGCTATTGCCTCTGGTATAAACACAACATTAATGGCAGCAGGTGCAAATTTAGCAACTACCTTAGCAGTTATAGTAAGCTTTTTATACTTATTTAAATATTACAATAGAAATAAAAAAGAAATTTGGAAACAAAGTAATATGAGTTCAATTAAAGAAAGTAAAAATGAAAGTGCTAAAAAAGTAGTAAAAAATATATTAGCAGTTTCAATACCAATTTCTTTAAGCTCTATAATATCTGCTATAAATAAAAATATAGATGCAATAACAGTTGTTAGAGGTTTAAAAACATTTTTAAGCGAGAGTGCAGCTAAAGTTCAATATGGTATATTAAGTGGAAAAGTTGATACATTAATAGGTTTGCCATTATCATTTAACATAGCATTTGCAACAGCGCTAGTGCCAGCAGTATCTTCTAGTATAGCTAAAGGTGATAAAGAAAGTATAACAAAAAGAGTTTCATTCTCTTTATTAGTAACAATGTTGATAGGTTTGCCTTGTACAATAGGATTATGTGTATTTGCAGACCCAATATTACACTTATTATTTCCAAACGCACCAGAAGGAGAATTAATTTTACAAATTGCATCGTTTACGATTATTTTTACAGTTTTAGCACAAACTATAAATGGAGCGTTGCAAGGTTTAGGTAAAATATTTGTTCCGGCAATAGCATTAGGTGCAGGAGTGCTTGTTAAATTAATTTTAAATTTAATTTTAGTACCCATACCTTCAATAGGAGTAAATGGAGCTGCATTTAGCTCTGTAGTATGTCACATAATTTCTTTTACAATAGGATTTACTGTTTTAAGAAAAAGTATAAAATTAGATTTAGGATTTGTAAAATTTGTAGTAAAACCAATTCTAGCAACATTCATAATGGCTGTTTGCTCTTATGTAATTTATATAAATTTAGCAGTTGTAATAAATGCACAAATAGCAACAATTATTGCATTATTAAGTGCAGTTATAATCTATTTAATAGCGATGATAGCATTAAAAGTATTCACAAAAGAAGATATAAATATGTTACCATATGGTAAAAAAATATATAGTATTTTAACTAAACTAGGTATTTATTCTTAAAAAGTGCCTAAATATAAAGAAAAAATAAAAAAAATTAATAAAAAAATACTAAAAAAAGAAGGATTTTAGGGACTTTTGTAGAATAAACATATATAGTAGAAAAAAATCTACATAAAAATTAGGAGGTAATTTAAAATGAACAAATCTGATTTAGTTGCAGTAGTAGCAGAAAAGATGGGAGCTACAAAAAGAGAGGCAGAAGTAAGCTTAAATGCTGTTGTTGAAGCAATAACAGAATCTTTAGTAAAAGGGGAAAAAATTCAATTAGTAGGTTTCGGTTCTTTTGAAATAAGAAAAAGAGCTGCTAGAAAAGGAAGAAATCCACAAACTAAAGAAGAAATAAGAATACCTGCATCAAAAGCACCAGTTTTTAAAGCAGGAAAAGCATTCAAAGATGCTGTAAACAATGCAAAATAAGAAAAGTATATATAAGAGATGCAAGGTTGAAAACTTTAGCATCTTTTTATTTTTAGCAGATCGAATCCTAAAAAGGCAAACTTGTTTTCATCACAAGTAAGAGGTAAGTTTATGGAATTAATAAAAAAAATAAAAGAAAAATTATTAACTAGAGAAATAAAAATGTATTTAATATTTGGTGTATTAACAACACTTGTAAATTTAGTTACATATTTTGTATTAGTAGATACATTTAATATAGAAGAAAACACATCAAATATAATAGGAATAATATTATCGATATTATTTGCATATTTCACAAATACGTATATAGTATTTAAAACTAAACGAAGTAATATAAAAGAAAGAATAGTAGAATTCTTTAAATTTATATTAGGGCGCGGATTTACTATGGTATTTGAAGCAGTTGGCTTCTTTATAATGTTTGATGTTATGGGAATAACAGATATAATAAGTAAACCGTTTATTACTTTTTTAGTAATTGTAATGAATTATTTTATAAGTAAATATTTTGCTTTTAAATAAAAATGGTCAGATTTCCCTTGCTATCTCTCAAATTTTATAGTAAAATATATAAATACAAAAAAGAAAGGAATAAAGAAATGAAGCAACAATTTATAACATTACTAAAGTCAGTAAACAGAGAAGGAATAGATAAATTATTAGACTTTATAGAAAAAACAGATTTTTACACAGCACCAGCAAGTACTAGATTTCACGGATCATACGAAGGAGGACTTTTAGAGCATAGTTTAAAAGTATATGAAATATTATCAGACAAAGTAAAACATAGCATAAAACCGATAGAAGTATCAGAAGACACAATAAAAATAGTAGCATTATTACATGATATTTGCAAAGTAAATTATTATAAAGTAGATTATAGAAACGCTAAAAATGAATTAGGAGTATGGGAAAAAGTACCATATTACACAGTGGATGACACAATACCTTATGGTCATGGCGAAAAATCAGTAATGATGATAACAGAATATATGAAATTAACAAGTGAGGAAAAATATGCAATTCGTTGGCACATGGGTTATACAGAACCTAAAGAACTATACTCAACAATAGGAGAAGCATATAAGAGATATCCATTAGCACTATTAATGCATGAAGCAGATTTAGAGGCGACATACTTCTTCAACATATAATAAACTTTTCGGGGGGCAACTAAGGAGCGACAATTTTGATAGAAAAAATATTAGAACAAATTTTCCCCACAACGTGTGGAATATGTGGAAAACTATACAAAGAACCAATATGTAATAAATGCAAAGCCAAAATAGATAAACAAATAATATGCAAAAAACAATATAAATATTTAGGAAATGAATTTGTAAAATATATCTATTTATTTAAGTATAAAGAAATTTTAAGAAAAATATTACTTTCATATAAATTTAAAGAAAAAATATACTTATATGAATTTTTTGTGAAAATTATTTTAAAAAATAAAAAATTGTACCAATTTTTGGAAAAATATGATATAATAATACCTGTACCGATACATTCCAAGAAAAAGAAATATAGAGGGTATAATCAATGTGAACTAATAGCGGAAAAAATAGCGAAAAATGTAGAAAAATTGCAGTATAGAGATGATGTTTTAATAAAAATAAAAAATAATTTAAGACAAAGTTCACTAAAATCAGAAGAAAGAAAAAATAATGTAAAAAATGTGTATATGATTAAAGATTTAGAAAAAAATAAATTAGAAGTACAAAATAAAAACATCTTGTTATTTGATGACATATACACAACAGGCAACACAGTAAGTGAATGTATAAGAACTTTAAAAAAATTAAATCCTAAAAGCATAGGCGTCTTAACAATTTTTAAAGACTAATAGTTTACAGATTATTTTATGAATAATTTTGAAATATAAAATTTTGCAGAGTGAAACTATTCATAATAAAAGGAAAAAATAAAAAAGAGGTGAAGTATGGAAGATTTAGTAGAAAGTATATTAGACTATGTAAAAGCTGATTACACAGACTATGCGATAATGATAAACGGAGAATGGGGAAGCGGAAAAACTTATTTTTGGAACAACAAAATAAGAAGAAAAATAGAAAGTTTGCAATTAAACGGAAAACGATATACCACCATATATATGTCTCTATATGGAATTTCAAACTTAGAAGATATAAGCAAGAAAATATTTATAGAAACTACACAACTAATGGATAGAAACTTAAAAAAATTCATGAATTATAATGAACAAAAAACAATTCCAGAGTATGCAAAAACAGGTTTAGATATGGCTAATTTCTTTGGCGTAACACAAAATGGTGATAAAGTTAATTATGAAGAATTTTTTAACACAGACGATAAAATATTATGTTTTGATGACTTGGAAAGAGCAAACGTAGACGTTATAGACATTTTAGGTTATATAAATAATTTCGTAGAACATGACCATATAAAAACAATAATAATATGTAATGAAAAAGAATTATCTACAAAATTAAAAAGTTCTAACTTAGAAATGAAAACATTTATAGCAACTTATCTCCTAGATAAACAAGGCGATTTAAATGTAAATGACAAACCAATGGTAGAAAAAATTCAAGATAAAATAGAATATGTTTTCGATAAAGCAAACGATTATGAAAGAATAAAAGAAAAATTAATAGGAGAAACTTTTGAATACGCGCCAGAATTCAGTTATATCATAAATGGACTTTTAATGCGTTATGAAAACAATGAAGATTTAATAAGATTTCTAAGAAGTAATACAAATTTAATAATATCAACATTTAACAAATCAGGAACTAGAAATTTAAGAATTTTAAAGCACGCATTAAATGATTTCAAGAAAATTTATACAATGGTAAATAAAAATTATCCAAATACTAATTATAGAGTAATGCAAACAATGCTTATCTTTACAATAGCTGTATCATTTGAAATAAAAGCCGGTAAGATAACTAAAGACAAATTCTTAAACATTAATAGTAATGAAGAATATAAATCTTTATTAGTATCTTCAAGAGTTTTAATGGATAACAGACAATTTTATATTAAAGAATTTGATAATAATTATTACTATAACTTCAAATCTGAATATCGTTTCTTTAAATTTATAGAGGTGTATGTACGTACACGTATATTTGATATGAAAATTTTTAAAGAAGATATGGAAGTAATAATAAATACAATAGATACAGAAAAATTACCGGGGTATAAAAGATTATTAACAGAAGAATACTGGAAAATCAGTGAAGAGCAATTTCCAAAAGTAATAGAAGAAGTTTTAGAAGATGTAAAAAATGGTAATTTAAAAGCTATAGAAATTGTAAAATTATATGCATATTTTAGCTATTTTATAGATAAAGGTTTAATAGATTACGATATAGAAACAATAAAAAACTTATTCTTTAATGGTATGAATTTAGCAGCTTTAAACTCAGAATACTGTGATAATGTTGAAGAAGAGCTTGCTAAAATAGGTATAGATGAAGTAACACAAGGTATGGAAGATATTCTAAAATATTTCTACAACATAAATACTCAATTAAAAGAAAAAATGTACACAACAAAAGCAGAAAATATCTTTAAATGTATTCCAATGAAAATGGAAACATTTTATGAGCAATTTGCCACAGAATGTATGGACTTTCCAATATTAAAATATTACGATGTATTTCAATTATTCCAAAGAATATCTTGTGCAAGTAATGAGGATATAGTAACAATAAAAGAGCTGTTACAAAACAGAGTAGCACAAAATAGAGAAAAATTATTACCAGAAGTAAAAAAATTAAAACAATTAAAACAAATAATAGATGATTACGTTGCAAATAAAGCAAATACTATAAAAATAGTTATGCTAAAAGAATTTGCTTCAGATTTAGGTAATATTATATATAGTTATGAAAATGAAAATTAAAATTTGTTTTGTTATATCTATAGATTATTTGGAAGTTTTAAAATATAAATTTTGCAGAGTAAAACTGTTAATAATAAAATAGAATTAGAAGTTCTTAATATTTTTTACGGAAATTTTTTTATAAAAGTCGTGATATATAGCTATTTGCAAGTCAAGACCCGGATTGTGTCACCCTAGCTATGTTTTGACTAAAAATAGCTATATATCATGACATAGTAGTATAATAAATACGTAAAAATATTTAGAAATTCTATGAATATTTTATTTGATAGTTTAATTAAAAAATTTATATTTTAAAACTACTATGTAAGATTTAGATAATAAATAATTTTAAGAAAGGAAATGATATAATTATGAAAAAAAGAGGATTTGAAATAGCAAAAGGATTTGAAGATAAAAACATAAACTTACCAGAAAGAAAAACAAAAATGGCAGCAGGGTACGATATAGAAGCAGCAGAAGATACTGTAGTACCTGCATTTAAGCCAGGTCAAAAACCTACTTTAGTAAAAACAGGATTAAAAGCTTATTTCCCAGAAGATGAAGTTTTATATTTAGTAAATAGAAGTTCTAATCCAAAGAAAAACGGATTAGTGTTATCAAATAGCATAGGCGTAGTAGATGCAGATTATTATAATAATCCAGATAATGATGGTCACATAATGTTTGCATTCTATAATATGTTTGATACAGACACTATAATAAAAAAAGGTGACAGAATTGGTCAAGCAATTTTTCAAAAATTTTTATTAGTAGATAACGACAAAACAGAAGGCGAAAGAATGGGAGGTTTCGGCTCAACAGACGCCTAAAAGACAAGAAAATAGAAGGATTTTAAAATTTTTTCCTTTGACTTTTTTATAAAAATGTAGTATAATAGATGTATGTGGTTTTAATTAAAATAAAAAAAGTTAAAAATGGAAGGAGTGCATTAACAAAATGTTTAATATAGGTGATAAGATAGTATATCCAATGCATGGGGCAGGAGTAATAGAATCAATAGAGGAAAAAGAATTAGCAGGTGAGAAACAAGCGTATTATATATTAAAAATGCCAGGTGAAGTAAAAGTAATGGTTCCTGTTGAAAGAGCAGAAGAAATAGGAGTAAGAGACATAATAGATAAGGAAACAGCAGGAAATGTGATAAAAGTTTTTGATGAAGAAAGTGTTCAAGAAGATTCAAATTGGAATAGAAGATATAGAGAAAATATAGAAAAAATGAAAAGTGGAGACATATATGAAATAGCAAACATAGTTAGAACTTTAAGTTTTAAACAAAAAGAAAAAGGATTATCAACAGGAGATAAAAAAATGCTCTTGAATGCTAAACAAATATTAGTAAGTGAATTAGTTTTAGCAGAGCAATTAGATAAATCTGAAATAGAAGAAATAATCGATAATAAAATAAATTTATCTTACATAAAGAACAGTGCGCATAAAGCAGAAGATCAAACTCCAAAGAATGTTGTAAATAAATTTATACCATTTGATGCATAATATATATGAATAATATAATTTTAATTTAAAATTATATTATTTTTTTCTTCTTTAGAGTTGACATAAAAATAAATATTATGAATAATAAAGAAGGATTTAAGAAATAAATGTCGAATAATATTATTATAGAAAAAAGGAGGACTGGGATTGTTTTATAGTGATGAAATAATAGAAGAAATAAAAAATAGAAATGATATTTTAGACGTTGTTTCACAATATGTAACTTTAAAACGAAGTGGCAGAAACTATATGGGCTTATGTCCATTTCATAGAGAAGACACACCATCATTTTCAGTATCTCCGGAGAGACAGATTTTTCATTGTTTTGGTTGTGGAGTTGGTGGAAATTCTATAAATTTTATAAGTAAAATAGAAAATTTATCTTTTAAAGAAACAATAGAATTTTTAGCAGATAGAGCAGGAATAGTATTACCAACTTCAAACAATGCAGAAGACACAGAAAAGCAAAATTTAAAGAAAAAAATTTATGAAATAAATGAATTAGCAGCCAACTTTTTTCATGAAAATTTATATAAGCCAACATCTAAATTAGCTCAAGAATATGTAAAATCTAGGAAATTAGATAATAAGACATTAAAAATGTTTTTAATTGGTTATTCAGGTACATATAGTGAGCTACATTATTTTTTAAAACAAAAAGGGTATACTGATAAGGAAATATATGCTTCTAATTTAGCAACTATAACAGATGATGGTAAATATATAGACCGTTTCAGAAAAAGATTAATGATACCAATAATGGATGTAAGAAATAGAATAATTGCTTTTGGTGGTAGAATTATAGAAGATAGGAAAGATACAGCAAAATACATAAATACTAATGATAATTTAGTATATAGTAAAGGCAGAAATTTATTTGCTTTAAATTTAGCTAAAAAATCAAATGATAAAAGAATAATAATAGTTGAAGGATATATGGATGCGATTTCTCTATACCAAAGAGGATTAGATAATGTTGTTGCTTCACTTGGAACTGCACTTACAGAAGCACAAGGGCGTTTATTAAGAAATAAGGAGCAAGTTATAATATCTTATGATTCAGACGGAGCTGGACAAGCTGCAACTTTAAGAGGATTAGACATATTGCAAAACTTAGGAATAAATGTTAGAGTATTGCAGATGGAAGGCGCTAAAGATCCAGATGAATACATAATAAAATTTGGAAGTGCTGGATTTAATAAGTTAGTAGATAATGCAATATCTTTAGTAGAGTTTAAAGTAAAAACATTAAAAAAAGATTTAAACTTAAACAATGTAGATGATAAGATAAAATTTTTAAACCAAATAGCAAAAGTATTATCAACCGTAAATAATAAAATGGAAAAAGAAGTATATATTGATAAAATTTCTGAAGAATATAAAATTTCAAAAGAAGCAATATATTCAGAGGTAAACAAATTGGAGTATGCTAATTCAACATCAAAAACAATATTAGAAATGCCAAAAGTAAAAGCAGAATTATATATTCCAAAAAATGAAAAAATTTCTATTGATGAAAAAAAAGAAAATTTAATAATAAAGTTATTAATAATGGCACAATATAAAGTATATAAAGAATTAAAAGAAATAATAAAACCAGAAGATTTTAGAAACGAGATAAATAGAACAATTATAGAAAAGTTATATCAGAAATATGAAGAAACAAATGCAGACATAGAAGATTTTTTAATTCTTTTTGATGATGAAAAAGTTGTTAATAAATTAAGTTCAATTATGATGGAAAACGAAGAAAATTTTGACGTAGATAAATGTTTACAAGATGTTATAAAAAGTTTTAATAAAGAAAAATTATTAACAGAAAGAAATAATATAATTCAAAAATTAAAAAATTCAAATTTAAGTTCAGACGAAACTTTAAAATTGGAAAATGATTTAAGTAAAATTTTAGTAAAAATTGCTCAATCTAAATAGGAGGTAAAATGATGAAACAAAAAACAAATAAAAAAAGGCATGACAAATAAGCCTAAATAGGCGGTTTTTAAAAATTATGTAAA
>CALXUC010000035.1 GCA_944391575.1 uncultured Clostridia bacterium
TAAGAAAATCTTGATTTTCCTTCAATTTTCCCTTGACAAACCGAAAAAAATATAGTATTATATTATATGTTGAAAGTAGAAGTTATCCACTTCTCACCTTATCGAAGAGAAAAAGGTTAGCATTTAATATAATTTTTGTTTTAGATAAATTATTTAATGTAAATAGTGGATTGACTTTTATAAACATAGAGGTCAATTTTTTATTGCTCTCAAGAAATTTAAAAGGGTAATATAATATGGAGGTGATTTATATAAAACAAGAATTACTGATAAATGAGCAAATTAAAGTAGCTAAAGTTCAGTTAATCGATGAAAATGGCGAGAAAAGAGGAGTGTTAGATACATATAAAGCAAGAGATATAGCAATGTCTAAAAATCTTGATTTAGTATTAGTAGCACCAAATGCAAATCCACCAGTGTGTAAGCTAATGAATTACGGAAAATATAAATTTGAACAAGCTAAGAAAGAAAAAGAAGCTAGAAAAAATCAAAAAGTATTTGAAGTGAAAGAAATTAGGATTACACCAAACATAGATGACCATGACTATCAATTTAAATGTAAAAATGCGAGAAAGTTTTTAGAAGATGGAAACAAGGTAAAAATTACAGTTAGATTTAGAGGTAGAGAAGTTAACTATGTTAAAAGTGGCGAATTAGTATTAAATAAATTTATCGAAGATTTGGCTGATATTTCACAAGTTGATAAAAAGCCATTATTAGAAGGTAAAAATTTATTTATAATATTATCAAAAAAATAATGAAATTGGAGGGAATTTAAGATGCCAAAATTAAAAACAAATAAAGCTGCTAAAAAAAGATATTCTTATACAGCAACTGGTAAAATTAAAAGAACAAAATCTAATAGAAGACATTTATTAAGTCATAGAACAACTAAACAAAAAAATCAATTAAGAACTCAAAATGCTTATGCAGATAAATCTTGCGAAGCAGGAATTAAAAGAATGTTACCATATGGTAATTAGAGAAAAATAGTAGGAAAGGAATGATATAAATGGCAAGAGTAAAAACAGCAAGAACAACTAGAGCAAGACATAAAAAAATATTAAAACAAGCTAAAGGATATTATGGAGCTAAAAGTATAAGATTTAGAATGGCTAATCAAGCTGTTATGAAATCTTTAAAATATGCATATGTAGGTAGAAAAGATAGAAAAAGTAATTTCAAAAAATTATGGATTATAAGAATTAATGCAGCAGCAAGAATGAATGGTATGACATATTCAACATTAATAGCTGGGTTAAAAAAAGCAAACGTTGTAGTTAATAGAAAAATGCTTGCAGAATTAGCAGTAAGCGACCCAAAAGCGTTTACAGAAATAGTTGAAATTGCAAAAAAAGCTAAATAAATTTAGAATGTAGAATAATATCGGGTCGATACATATGTATCGGCTCGTTTTTTTTAAGGAGGAATAAGTGTATGAGTTATTCAAAAAAAATAGATGAAAAATGGCAAAAAAAGTGGAAAGAAGAAAATTTATATAAATTCGATAAAGACAGCACAAAGCCTAAATATTACTGCTTAGAAATGTTTTCTTACCCATCAGCAGCAAAATTACATTTAGGACATTGGTTTAATTTTGCACCAGCAGATAGTTATGCAAGATTTAAATCTATGAGTGGGTATAATGTATTTCATCCTATGGGATTTGATGCATTCGGATTACCTGCTGAGAATTATGCTATAAAAACAGGAATACATCCACATGATTCAACAGTAAAAAATATTGAGTCAATGAAAAAACAATTAGAAGCTATAGGCGCAACATACGACTGGAATTACACAGTAGAGACTTGTATGCCAGATTACTATAAATGGACACAATGGATATTTGAACAATTGTACAAGAAAGGTCTAGCATTTAAGAAAAAAGCTCCTGTAAACTGGTGCCCATCTTGTAATACAGTTTTAGCAAATGAACAAGTAGAAGGTGGAAAATGTGAAAGATGTAAATCTGTAGTAGAAAGAAGAAAATTAGAGCAATGGTTCTTTAAAACTACAGAATATGCGCAAGAATTATTAGACGGTTTAAAAGATTTAAATTGGCCAGAATCTACAAAGAAGGTTCAAGAGAATTGGATAGGTAGAAGCGAAGGTGCATTAGTTAAATTTAAAGTAGAAAATTCAGATATTGAATTTAATGTATTCACAACAAGACCAGATACTTTATATGGAGTAACTTATGTTGTAATAGCACCAGAGGCAGATATAGTAAATAAAATAACAACACCTGAAAATAAAGAAGCAGTAGAAAATTATAAAATAGAAGCAAGTAAATCTAGTGAAATTGAAAGAATGGCAACAGATAGGGAAAAAACAGGTGTATTTACAGGTGCATACGCTATAAATCCTATGAATAATGAAAGAGTGCCAATCTGGATAGCAGATTACGTATTAGAAGACTATGGAACAGGTTGTGTTATGGCAGTTCCAGCTCATGATGAAAGAGACCACGAATTTGCTAAAAAATTTAATTTACCAATAAAACAAGTAATAACATCAAAAGCTTTAGAAAATATAGATGTACAAGAAAAAGCATTTACAGATGTTTCAACAGGAGTATTAATAAATTCAGGAGATTTAGACGGTCTATCTGTAAAAGATGCGCAAGAAAAAATCTATGATTCTTTAAAATATAGAAATATAGGTGGCAAGAAAGTAAATTATAAATTAAAAGACTGGTTAGTATCAAGACAAAGATATTGGGGATGCCCAATACCAATAATACATTGCGAAGATTGTGGAGACGTATTAGTGCCGGAAGAAGAATTGCCAGTTAAATTACCATATAATGTAGAATTTACTCCAGACGGAGAATCGCCATTAAAGAAATGCGAAGAATTTATGCACTGTACATGCCCAAAATGTGGAAAACCAGCATTAAGAGAGGCAGATACATTAGATACATTTGTATGTTCATCATGGTATTTCTTAAGATATCCAAATGCAAATAATAAAGAAAAAGCTTGGGATATAGATTACACTAATAAAATGTTACCAGTAGATGTGTATGTAGGTGGAAAAGAGCATGCTGCGATGCACTTAATATATGCTAGATTTATGACAAAAGCATTAAGAGACTGCGGATTATTAAACTTTGATGAACCATTTACAAGATTAATACATCAAGGAATGATATTAGGACCAGACGGAAATAAAATGAGTAAATCTAAAGGAAACACAGTAGCACCGGATGAATATGTGGAAGCATATGGATCAGATATATTCAGAATGTATTTAATGTTTGGATTTGCATATACAGATGGTGGACCTTGGAAAGCAGAAGGAATAAAAGCGATGAGCAAATATTTCTCAAGGATAGAAAGTTTAATAGAAAGAGTAAAAACAACAAATTATAATAATACAGATGAAATTGGCGAAAAAGAAGAGAGATTATTATTTGTAAAAAATAATACTATAAAAAGAATGACAGAAGATTTAGAAGTATTTGGATTTAATACAGCAATAGCTCGTTCAATGGAATTTGTTAATGATATAGTTTTATATGAGCAAAATGAAACATTAAATAAGGAATTATTAAAAAATTGTATAGAAACATTAATCATATTATTAGCACCATTAGCACCACATTTTGCTGAAGAATTGTGGGAAAGTATAGGGAAAATAACATCAGTTCATAAAGAAAATTGGCCACAATATAACGAAAAGGAAATGCAATTAAAACAAGTTGAAATACCTGTACAAATAAATGGTAAAGTAAAAGCAGTAGTAAAAGTAAATGTAGATTTAAGCGATGAAGAAATTAAAAAAGCTGTAAAAGAAAATGAATACATCAAATCTGCTTTAGACGGCAAAAATATTATAAAAGAAATTTATGTAAAAGGTAAGATTTATAATATTGTTTGTAAGTAATTGTTTTAAATATTTTTTATTTCATATTCATTTTAATTAAAAAGATATAGGTGTTAGAAAATAATTATAAAAAATTAAAAAAGATAAATACTAGAATTTAGTATTTATCTTTTTTTGATAAAATTAAAAATTTTAAAGAAAGAAATTGTTAGTTCTAATCATCATTTCTATTATTCATACTAGTCTTATTTTCAAATTGAGAACCGTAATAATAAACAAGTGAAACTATAACTGCAGCTGTTATAATCATAATAATCCAAGTCCAAGCTGTATTAGATAAACCGAAAAGTCCTGTATTAGTAGTATTAGCAGCTGTACTTGTTCTCATTGCTGTATAATTAGAGTTATTTGTAGTAATTCCAGCAGCAGTAGAATTGTTGTTATTATTAGAATTATTATTTCCATTATTATTTGTACCTGTGTTATTATTATTGTTCATCATATTGTTATTAGTAACACCATTAACAACATTACGCCCCATATCTACAACTCCATCAACAGCAGATTCTATACCATTTCCAATATTATGCATTGTATTTTTAGTTTTGTCTACAGAATCGTCCAATTCAGCAGTCATACTCTCTTCAGCGAAAATTATAGAACTAGTAAAAATAATCATTAAAAAAGTAACAATTAATGCAAAAACTTTTTTTGTCATAAGAACCTCCTTAAAAACTGGAACTAATATTATTATTGATATAAAAAATTTTTTTATACATAAACGAAAAAAATATAAATGGAAAAATTTGAAAAAATAAAAAATACCGATAATCCAAAATTATCGGCAAATAATAAATATATTATTTATAATTTTATTTTGATTTAATAAAAATAGCAAAACCTAATAAAATTATAACAACACCAACTACAATCATTAAAATATTAACAATAGTTCCGATTCCCATTTCTTCAGAAGAAGTATCTGTTGTAGGAGTTGTTGTTGAAGTATCTACATTAGTTTGTGGTAAATCGCCTCCTGGAGTAGTTGTAACTGTATTTCCAGTAGTTGTTTGATCAATTATAGTATTAGTAGATATTTGATTATTACCAACAGTTCCACTTATCATATTGTTATCAATAACTGTATTAGTAGTTGAATTAGATATTATAGTATTATTTGGTATTGCAGTATTGCTATAAATTGAATTACCTGTTAATGAATTACTAGATGTTATACTATTTGTTGAAATTGAATTGTAAAAAGAATTAGTTGTATTTGAAGTAGTAACAGTATTTGTACCCGTGTTTGGAACTATACTTGAAGCTAAAACAATACTAGATAATAATACTATAGTAATTAATGTTATAGTAATTAATACAAGTGATTTCTTCAAAATTTTTCCCTCCTTATTATTAATATAAATCTTATAACATATATAATACACAAAAATGAAAAAAAAGTCTAGTGTTTTAAAAAAATTTCTTAAAAAAATAGTAACAATTCTTTACAATTTACAACTAAAAAATATTAATAGTACTTATATATTAATATTTTTTATCAAAAACATAGCTAGGGCTACACAATCCGGGTCTTTGATTGCAAAATATTAATATATAAGTACTTCTAAGATTTAGCTATGAATATTAACAATTATTCAGCAGGTATTTAAATGAAAGCTTTATATATAGCATTTGCAAGTCAAGACCCGGATTGTGTCACCCTAGATATGTTTTGACTAAAAATAGCTATATATAAAGCTTTCAGAAAGAATATCTAGAATTGTAACTATTTGTTAGAAATTATTTACATAATTTTCTTGTAAAATTTATCAAATTATGCTAAAATATAGTAGAATTTAATAAAAACTGGAGTGAAAATGTATGAGAATAAGAAAATTATTAATAATATTATTAATAAGTATGCTAACATTGAATATACTATTTATCACAAAAGTAAAAGCAAGTAGTGAGGTACAAACAGATGAGAGTAATGTAGAGCAAGAAAGTGTAAGTGAAGAAACATTATTATATATGCAAGAAAGCACGCCTTTATACGTAAAAGCAAAAGTAGTAGAAGCGGGAGAACCATATATTGAAGAAGTTTCTACATATCAAATAAAATATCAAGATGTAAGGGTTGAAATTAAAGAAGGCGATTTTAAAGGAGAAACATTAGATGCAAAATATACAGTATCTTATGATTTAGAAGGAAAAATAGAAGGCTATCCATTAGATGCAGGAAATACTGTAGAAATAGAAGTTCCACTTATAGACGGGCAGATAAATATGGACGGGGAAGTAGTAGTTCATGATATTGACCGTTCTGGATACATAATACTATTATTTGTGTTACTTCTAGTAATTTCATTAATTGTAGGAAAAGTGCAAGGATTAAAAGCGATAATATCATTTATTATAACAATATTAGCAATATTTTTATTTATGTTACCACAAATAATAAATGGCCATGATGCAATATTCATCACAATATTAACATCTGTAATAGTAACAATAGTATCATTTGTAATAATAGCAGGAGTAAAAAAGAAATCAATAGCAGCAATGATAGGAACTTCAGGTGGAATAATATGTGCAGGTATTATAGCTTTAATATTTGGTGTATTAGCAAAATTATCAGGTGGACAAGAAGAAGCGATGTATTTAAGTATGAATTCGCAAAATATAGCATTCGATTTTAAAGACTTATTATTTTCAGGTATAGTAATTGCTTCATTAGGAGCCGCAATGGACGTAGGAATGTCTATAGCATCAGCATTAGATGAATTAAAACAAAAAAATCCAAATATGGTAGCAAAAGATTTATTTAAAAGTGGTATGAATATAGGAGCAGATGTAATAGGAACAATGACAAATACTTTAATACTTGCGTATGTAGGTGGAGCATTAAATACTGTACTATTATTTATGGTAAATAATGTTCCAATAGCTGAAATATTAAATATAGAAATGATAGCAACTGACGTAATATCCGCATTAGCAGCAAGTATAGGAGTAATATTCTCAGTACCAATAACAGCAATGGCATATGCAATTTTAAATAACAAAAAATTAATTTATGATAGAAAAAGTAGAAATTTACATGAAGGAAAAAGAAGTTTAAATTTATAGGGAGTGCAAATATTTTGTAATCAAAGACCCGGATTGTTACGCCCCAGATATGTTTTTGATAAAAAATATTAATATATAAGTACTGCTAATATTTATTTAGCTGTGGATTGTAACGAATTATTAAATATTTTAAACAAATTGCGCTTTTCCCCTTGAAATATTTGACAAATATGATATAATAATACGGTTAATATAATTCTAAAAAATGAGAAAGGATGTTAAGAATGAATTTTAAAGCAGAAAAAACAGATAAAACAAATGAAATGAAACTAGAATTTACAATAGACGCAAAAATATTTGAAGATGGAATACAAGAGGTGTTCAAAAAATCAGCAAAATATTTCAATATACCAGGATTTAGAAAAGGCAAAGCACCATATAATATTGTAGAAAGAACATATGGTAAAGAAATATTTTACGAAGATGCTTTTAACGAAGTAGTACCTAAAATATATGACGAAGAAATTAAAAAGAATAATATAGAGGCAGTAAGCCAACCTCAAATAGATATAGTTCAAATGGAAAAAGGAAAAGACTTAATATTTACAGCAATAGTACAAATAAAACCAGAAGTAAAATTAGGAAAATATGAAGGTATAGAAATTGATAAAATTGACCATACTGTAACCGACGAAGATGTAAAAAAAGAAATCGAAAAAGTTGCAGAAAAAAATGCAAGATTAGTAACTGTTGAAGATAGACCAGTAAAAGAAGGAGATATAACAGTTATAGATTTTAAAGGAATGGTAGATGGCGTACCATTTGATGGTGGCACAGCAGAAGATTATGAATTAGAAATAGGAAGCCATTCATTTATAGAAGGTTTTGAAGACCAAATGGTGGGAATGAAAATTGATGAAGAAAAAGATATTAATGTAACATTCCCAGAAGATTACTTCTCAAAAGAATTAGCAGGAAAACCAGCTGTTTTCAAAGTATTAGTACATGAAATAAAAGAAAAACAAGTGCCAGCTATAGATGATGAATTAGCAAAAGACGCTAGTGAATTTGATACATTAAAAGAATGGGAAGATAGCATCAAAAAAGATATGCAAGAAAAAAATGACCATAAAGCAAAACATGAAATGGAAGATGCTGTAATTAAAAAAATAGTAGAAAATGCAGAATTTGAAGTACCATCAGGCATGATAGAAACCGAAATTGATATGAGAATAAGATCTTTTGAAAACAACTTATACTATCAAGGATTAAATATTGAAAAATATTTAGAATTAGTACATCAATCAATGGACGAATTAAGAAATAGTTTAAGAGAAAATGCAGAAGAAACTGTAAGAACACAATTAGTATTAGAAGCTGTTTCAAAAGATTTAGGTGATAAAGTAAAACCTGATGAAGAAAAACTAAAAGCTAATATAAAAGAAATGGCAGAAAGATATAATAAAACAGAAGAAGAATTAAATAATAACGAAGAATATATGGAAGCTTTAAAGAAAAACCACACAATAGAAAAGACAGTTGAATATATTATGGATAAAGCAAAAATAAAATAATTATATAATAATTTAGAAGATGGCACTAAGTAAAAAAAGTGCCTTTCTAATTAAGGAAAGGAAGTTAAAAGTATGAATAATAGTTTAGTACCTTACGTAATTGAGCAAACAAGTAAAGGAGAAAGATCTTACGATATATTTTCAAGATTATTAAAAGATAGAATAATTTTCTTATCAGAAGATGTAAATCACGCAACAGCTAGCTTAGTAGTAGCACAATTATTATTTTTGGAATCAGAAGATCCAGACAAAGAAATTTCATTTTATATAAATAGCCCTGGAGGTTCTATAACAGACGGAATGGCTATTTACGACACAATAAATTATATAAAATGTCCAGTATCTACAATATGTGTAGGCTTAGCAGCAAGTATGGGTGCTGTGCTATTAGCATGTGGTACAAAAGGAAAGAGATATGCAACACCAAATGCAGAAATAATGATACACCAACCATTAATAAGTGGTGGATTATCAGGTCAAGCAACAGAAATAAAAATTCATGCAGACCATATGGTAAAAACAAGAGAAAAATTAAATAAAATATTAAGTGATAGAACAGGTCAAAGTTTAGAAACAATTATGAAAGATACAGAAAGAGATAACTTTATGACAGCTGAAGAAGCATTAAAATATGGATTAATAGATGGAATTATGGATAAAAGACCTTAAAATTTGATTTTAAAATAAGATATTTTTTACGGAAAACGTATATTTTATTAAAGTCGTGATATATAGCTATTTGCCAGTCAAGACCCGGATTGTGTCACCCTAGCTATGTTTTGACTAAAAATAGCTATATATCACGACATAGAAGTTTAAATGTACGTAAAAAATATTAATATATAAGTACGATAACATTAAATTAAAACATTAATTTATATTGGAAAGGATTTTTATATGGCAAAAATAAATAGAACTGTAAGATGTTCATTTTGTGGAAAAACACAAGAAAGCGTTGGAAGAATTATAACAGGGCCAACAGCATGTATATGTGATGAATGTATTAGTAGATGTAACGAAATTTTAAGCGAAGGTTTTGAAGATATAATATTAGAAGAAGCAAATACTCCAGTATTGCCACCAGCTAAAATAAAAGAGATCTTAGACGAATACGTAGTAGGTCAAGATGATGCCAAAAAAGCTTTATCTGTAGCTGTGTATAATCATTATAAAAGAATAAACGCAGAAAACGTTGCAGAAGATAGTGATGTAGAAATACAAAAAAGCAATATATTATTACTAGGTCCTACAGGCTGTGGAAAAACAATGCTTGCTCAAACATTGGCTAAAGTTTTAAATGTACCATTTGCAATAGCAGATGCAACTACATTAACTGAGGCAGGTTACGTTGGAGAAGATGTTGAAAATATTTTATTAAAATTAATACAAGCAGCAGAAGGAGATATAGAAAGAGCTCAAAAAGGAATTATATATATAGATGAAATAGATAAAATAACAAGAAAATCTGAAAATCCATCTATAACGAGAGATGTAAGTGGAGAAGGTGTGCAACAAGCATTATTAAAAATAGTAGAAGGAACAGTAGCATCTGTACCTCCACAAGGTGGTAGAAAACATCCACATCAAGAATTAATACAAATAAATACTAAAGATATATTATTTATATGTGGAGGAGCTTTTGAAGGTATTGAAAAAATAATTAGAACTCGTGTAGGACAAAAATCTATCGGATTTGGAGCTAATATAGAAAGCAAACACGAAATTAGTAATTTTGAAATACTTAAAAATTTATTACCACAAGATTTAATAAGATTCGGTTTAATTCCTGAATTTGTAGGAAGAATGCCAATAGTTACAACATTAAAAGAATTAGATAAAGAAGAATTAAAAGAAGTTGTAACAAAACCAAAAAATGCTATAATAAAACAATATAAGAAATTATTAGAATTAGATAATGTAAAATTAGAATTTGAAGATGAGGCTTTAGATTTAATAGTAGAAAAAGCTATTGAAAGAAATACAGGCGCAAGAGGTCTTCGAGCAATTATAGAAGATATAATGAGAGATATAATGTATGAAGTACCATCTAATCCAAATATTGAAACTTGTATTATAACAAGAGATGTTGTAGAGAATAAAGCTGAACCTAAATTAGTATTAAGAAGAGTAGAAAAAATTAAAAAGCAAGCTATATAAAGGGGGAATATATATGTCAGAAAATGGAAAAGATTACAGTGATACGCTAAATTTGCCAAAAACAGAGTTTCCTATGAGAGCAAATTTACCACAAAATGAACCTAAAATCCAAGAAGAAGTATTTGAAAAAGGTTTATATAAAGAAATTTTAAAGAAAAACGAAGGACATCCTCAATTTGTTTTACACGATGGTCCTCCATATGCTAATGGTGAAATTCATATTGGTCACGCAATGAATAAAATATTAAAAGACAGTATAGTAAGATTTAAAAATTTGCAAGGTTATTATACACCATATATACCAGGCTTTGATACACACGGTCTTCCAACAGAAAAAAAAGCTATAAGTGTATTAAATTTAGATAGATCAAAAGTATCTGTTACAGAATTTAGAAATATCTGTAGAAACTTTACATTAGAATATGCTGACAAACAAATAGAAGGATTTAAAAGATTAGGTGTTTTAGGCGAATGGGATAATGTATATAAAACATTAGAGCCTAGATTTGAAGCAAGGCAAATAGAAGTATTTGGAAAAATGTATGAAAAAGGTTATATATATAAAGGATTAAAACCAGTATATTGGTGTACAGACTGTGAAACAGCATTAGCAGAAGCAGAAATCGAATACAAAGACCACAAAGCTACATCAATATATGTAAAATTCCCAGTAGTAGAAACAAAAGGTATAAAAGAATTAGAAAATGCAAATTTTGTAATTTGGACAACAACACCTTGGACATTACCAGGTAATATGGGTATTACAATAGGTGGAGATTTTGAATATAGTGTAGTAGAAACACCTAAAGGAAATCTAATAATAGCTACAGAATTAGTAGAAAAAGTAATGCAAAAAGCAGGAATAGAAGAATTTAAAACTATAAAAACATTTAAAGGTAGTGAATTAGAAGGAGTACTATGCAAACACCCATTTTTAGACAGAACATCTAGAGTAGTATTAGGTAGTGACGATACAATAGTAGTAGAATTAGACACTGGTACTGGAGCAGTACATACAGCTCCTGGCTATGGTAAAGAAGACTACCTATGTAGTTTAAAAAATAACTTAGAAATAGTAGTAACAGTTAACGAAAAAGGACATCAAACAGAGGGTGCAGGACCTTTTAATGGAATGTATTACGAAAAATCTAATAAGGCAATTATAGAGTGGCTAGATGAAAATGGATACTTACTAAGTAAAGAAGATATAAATCACTCATATCCACATTGTTGGAGATGTAAAAACCCAATTATATTTAGAGCAACAAATCAATGGTTTGCATCTGTAGAAGGCTTTAGAAAAGAAGCATTAGAAGCTATTAAAAGCGTAAAATGGCTTCCAACATGGGGCGAAGATAGAATCACAGAAATGGTAAAAGATAGAAACGACTGGTGTATCTCAAGACAAAGAACTTGGGGCGTTCCTATTCCAATATTCTATTGCAAAGACTGTGGAAAGCCATTCTTAAATGATGAAAGTATTAAAAAAATATCAAAACTCTTTAGAGAAAAAGGTTCAAACGCTTGGTTTGAAATGACAGAAAAAGAATTAATGCCAGAAGGCTCAAAATGTGAATGTGGCTGTACAGAATTCAATAAAGAAACAGATATAATGGACGTATGGTTCGATTCTGGTACATCATATCTAGGAGTTTTAGATGAAAGAGGACTAAAATTACCAGCAGATTTATATTTAGAAGGCCAAGACCAATATAGAGGATGGTTCCAATCATCATTATTAACATCTGTAGCAGCATTTGGAAAAGCTCCATATAAAGCTGTAATAACACATGGCTTCGTTACAGATGGAGAAGGCAGAAAAATGTCTAAATCTTTAGGAAATGGTATAGCACCACAAGACGTAATAAAAGAATATGGCGCAGACATATTAAGACTTTGGGTATTATCTTCAGATTATAAAGCAGATATAGGAATTTCTAAAGAAATATTAAAACAAATAACAGAAGTATATAGAAAAATGAGAAATACAGCTAAATATATATTAGCAAATATTTCAGACTTCGATGTAAAAAATGACAAAGTTGAATATAAGGATTTATTAGAAATCGACAAATGGGCATTAATAAGATTAAATAAATTAGTAAAAGAATGTACAAATGCATTTGAGACTTACGAATTCCATTTAGCATACAACGCAATAA
Organism: uncultured Clostridia bacterium; assembly: GCA_944391575.1. GTDB lineage: Bacteria > Bacillota > Clostridia > TANB77 > CAG-508 > CALXUC01. Next base: position 12,794 of record CALXUC010000035.1, read on the forward strand.
ATAGATTTTGCGTAATAGATATGAGTAACTTCTATTTAGACATTATAAAAGATAGATTATACACAGCCAAAGCAAAATCAGTAGAAAGACGTGCAGCACAAACAGTAATGTACGAAATATTAAAAGCGTTAGTAGTAATCTTAACACCAATGATACCATTCACAACAGAGGAAATATACAAATATATGCCACGTGAAAACGAAAACGCAAAAAGTCCAATGATGTTAGAATGGCCAAAAGTAAAAGAAGAATACGAAAATGCAGAAATAGAAAAAGAATGGAAAAATATAATGCAATTAAAAGAAGTCGTATCTAAAAAATTAGAAGAAGCAAGAGCAGAAAAAATAATAGGACATTCTTTAAATGCAAATGTTATATTAAAATTAAAAACAGAAAAATATAACGAATTTAAAGGAAAAGAAGAATTACTACAAACAGTATTTATAGTATCTGGAGTAGAAATAATGGAAGATAACAACATATCAGAAGATGTAGAAGCAAAAGTAGAAATAGCAAAAGGCGAAAAATGCGAAAGATGTTGGACATATTCAACAACAGTAGGAGAAGATAAAGAACATCCAACAATATGTGCAAAATGTAGAGCAGCTTTGGAGTAAAAAAATTTTAAATATTTTGTTTGAATAACACAGTTACAGAAGGCGGGATAATTATTCCGCCTTCTGATTTTCGTTTCCTTGCTATTTTTCTAATTATATAGTACAATATAAATATAAGGAGGAATATCTTATGGAAGAAGAAACATCTAAAAAAAGTAAAATAAAAAAATTAAGATCAATGCTTGCAACAGGAGTATTAAGTTTAGGAATTCTTAGCTCACCAGGATTGGTAAACGAAGTATATGCAACAGAAACGCCACATCAAGAAGTTACAATAAATAAAGATATGTATGACCTTAAATCTATTTTAGAAAGTGAGCCAAATCTAATGCTGACCAAAATGTTTTCCAGTGTTGCACCACAAAGACAAAATTACAAAAACGGAACTCTTTCATATTCAGTAATGAGAGAAAGATATTTAAAATCTGGCTGGGATAAAAACCTAGAAGATAAATATTTAAATATACTTGGCGAACGTAAAAAAATTGAAAAAGAGATGATTGAACTTCAAGAAAAAAAATTAAGTGAAGTAAATATTTCTAAAGATAATTTAAAAAAATATGAAAATAAATCATTAGAAACTGTAAAAAAAGAATTAGAAAAGAGTTTAAATGGTATAATTAATAAAGATTCGTTTTCCTTTGCTGAAGGAAATGACTGGGATAGAATATATTTGTTAAAAGATAAAATAGATAAGCTATCTAATAAAGATATCGCACAAAACGCTAGTAAATTAGAAATGGCTATTCAGAAAAGTGGAGAAATATTGAGAAATAAAAAAGGAATAACATCAAAAGATATTAAATTAAACGAATTACATCAAAAACATCGTGAAATAAAGCAAGAAATTTTAGAAAAGATGAATAATAAACCAAGAGGACTGGTAAGACGCGATTCTCCATATGCTAAAGAATTAACTAATTTAATGCAAAAGCAAGGAATTATAGAAGCAGAAATATCGCTTAGAGATATGCAAATTGAATCTGAAGTTGTTAATAGAGTTTATTCTAAAGAAAACAAGCAAAATAGCTTTAGAGAAAGCTTAAAAGTTAATCAAGAAAACGGTTGGTATATAGCTTCAGTAGAAGATAATAATGGAAGAGAAAATTCAATAAAAGAAAAAGATGGTTGGCATATAGCTCCAGTAGAAGGCAATCAAACAAAAAATGAGAATTCAATTGATAAAGAAAATGGATGGCATAAATTTCTAATAGAAAACAATCAAATAGAAGATGACGGATTTGAAAGATAATATAGAATTTATTGTGTAGCAAATGTTGGAGAAAATAAAAAAGAAAAATTTGAAGATTTAGAATTTAGCTATAAAAAATATAATTGGAATTTAAAGTTAAATAGAAAAAATAGAGATAGAACTATGCTAAAAATAAATATAAATTAGAATAAAAATATTCTAAAAAAATTTATATTTTATCATCATAGCTCTATCTTTTGCTGTTTTTGAAAACAAAACTCGCATCATATGAGATAAATTGAAAAAACTCGTATATGGGCTTGTTCTCAAAATTTGAAAAAATATTATAATAAGGTCATAAGAATGTAAAAAATTGAAATAATACTAAATTGGGCAACTATGGTTGCCTAATTAATAAAAATTAAAAATAGATTTATTTCAAGAAATTTTGTATACAATTAAATTATATGCAAATTATTTCTTAAAAATGTTATTGAAAAATTAAAAGTAGAATTAATTGGGTAGTGGCAGTTGGAGCAGATGTTACTGTTTTAGAGGTATAAAAATTAAATTTTCTTCCATACTATAACTAGGAGTGATAGTATGGAAGAAAAGAAAATATATGATAATAAAAACAATGTTACTAAATATGGAGAATTTGTATGTAGCGAATTTGCATGGTTACCAATAAACAAGCAAAAAGAAAATGCAAAAAGGTTAGAAGAAATGACAAGAAATAATGATGATGTTGAAGAAGAGTAGGAGATAAAAATTTTTTTATGGAATTCGGAAAAATGAAAAAGAGATTATAAAACATTAAAATAGTGAGAAAATATATTTCAAATCGAAAATAATTGCTTAAAAAATAAAATTTTAATTGAATATTAAGATAAATGAGACTTGCATCTTATACAAAAAGAAAGTATAATAATAATTGTTGAAAGTCAAAGATAGTCAAAGTCAAATAACAAAATATGACAATAAAAACAAAAAAATAATAATAAGGGGTGGTAGAAAAATGAGATTATCAGACGTAATAGAAGAATTTTTAAAAGAACTATTAAGCGAAGAAGATATGATAGAAATAAAAAGAAACGAATTAGCAGAACGTTTTAATTGTGTACCATCTCAAATAAATTACGTAATCTCAACAAGATTTAATCCTAATCATGGATATTACGTAGAAAGCAAAAGAGGTGGTGGAGGCAATATAACAATAAAAAAGGCGAATATAACAAAATCTAATTATTTCATGCATATAATAAATAACATTGGGGATAAAATAACAATGAATGAAGTAAATATATTTCTAAATAATTTTCTAATGCAGAACTTAATAACTGAGGAACAAGCCAAGATAATGAAAATAGTTACAAGTGATAATGTACTTAATGTTCCTCCACAGTATAAAGATGCATTAAGAGCAAGCATATTTAAAAATGTGCTTATAAATTTAATTTAAAATATTGCAATTTATATTAAGACTTAATAAATTTTGATATATAGCTATTTGCAGTTCAAGACCCGGATTGTTAACCCCAGCTATGTTTTGAACAAAAATAGCTATATATCAAGATAAAAGGTAATAAAATAAAATTAAAATAATAAAAAGGAGTGTTTTTTATGAAGTGTTCAAATTGTGGAAAAAAAGAAGCAAATTTTATGTATACAGAGATTATAAATGGAGTTAAAAAGGAGGTTAGGTTGTGTAGTGATTGTGCAAAGAAATTAGGATATTTAGATAATATGTCATTCAATATGCCATTTGAATTTTCAAATTTCTTTGGTGATTTCTTAAATGAGTATGATTCTTTAATGCCATCATTATTTACAGAAAGACCAAGAGCATTAAAATGTTCTAATTGTGGCACAGATTATGATGAGTTCTTAACTACTGGCCAATTTGGCTGTAGTAATTGTTACGATGTGTTCCAAGATAGAATTGAGCCATTGTTAAGACAATTACATGGAGATACTAAATACTTAGGAAAAAGATCTGGAAATAAATTATCTAAAATAAATATAAATTCAGATAAAGAAGATGTAAAAGAAGATAATAAAATAAGTTCTTTAAAAAGAAAATTAAAAGAAGTTATAAAAGAAGAAAATTACGAAGAGGCAGCTAAAATTAGAGATGAAATAAAAGCTTTAGAGGAAAAGGAAAAAGAAGAAAAAGAGAAAGGAGATAATAAATAATGATGAACTGGTATTTTCAAAGCGGAAAAGAATCCGATGTTGTATTAGATACTAAAATAACAATTTCAAGAAATATAGAAGGATTTCCTTTCGTACCAAAATTGAAAGACGATCAAGCTAAAGAAATAATAGATAGATTAGAGCAATCTTCTGTTATTGCAAATTATAATTTAAAAATGTTAAAATTATCAGATATGGACGAATTAACGAGACAAAGTTTAGTAGAAAAATATATGTTAAATTCTAAATACATTAATGGTAATTTAGAGAATAAAGCAATTTTAATGAATGAAGATGAAAATATTTGTATAGTATTAAATGAAAAAGATCATTTAAAAATACAAGTATTTGCATCTGGATTAGAATTAGAAAGTTCTTTGAATTTAGCAATGGAACTAGAAGAAAAGTTAGATAAAGAATTAAAATTTGCATACAACAACAAGTATGGATACTTAACCTCTAGCCCAACTAATTTAGGAACTGGTTTGAGAGCGTCTGTAATTGCACATTTGCCAGCTTTGAGTAAAACACAAAATCTTTCTAAAATATTTGAAGCTGTAAATGATTTAGGCATGAATATTAAAGATATTTATGGAGAAGGCGTTAGAATAAAAGGAAACATATATCAAATTTCAAATAAACAAACTTTAGGTATTCGCGAAAAAGATATTATTAAAAATTTAAAAGCAATAGTTGATAAGGTAATAGAACAAGAAAGATTAGCAAGAAAGATTTTAGCTAAAAATCAAGTTGAATTAGAAGATGATGTTTATCGTTCTTACGGTATTTTAACGAATTCACGTAAAATTACTAATGAAGAAATGGTAAGTTTAATGTCTGATGTTAGATTAGGCGTAGATATGGGTATAATAAAAGAGATAACAGATTTAAAAGTTAATAAACTAGACATTTTAAGTAGATCTGCTAATTTACAAAAATATTTCGGCGAAAACTTAGATGTTTTTGATAGAAATATAAAAAGAGCCGAATTAGTTAAGAAAATTATAAATGAATAATAATGAAAGGATAGTGATAAGTATGGTATATAAATTTACTAAAAAAGCTGAAAATGTAATAGAATATGCGAATGAAATTGCGTGCAAACTAGGACATACTTATGTGGGAACTGAGCATATTTTATATGGCCTTGCTAAAGAAAAAGAAGGCGTAGCTAGTAAAATACTAGAAAATCAAGATGTTACCGAAGATGCTATATTAGAAAAAATAGAAGATTTAGTAGGAACAGGTATTCCTATTGAAAATACTGCAATGGCTTTAACTCCAAGAACTAAAAGAGTTATAGAAAATTCTTTCTTAGAGGCAAGAAAGTTAAATTCTGAATTTATAGGTACTGAGCATCT
>CALXUC010000036.1 GCA_944391575.1 uncultured Clostridia bacterium
GAATCAATACCATATGGAGAAGGGACATATGGATATAGTACAAGACATTTAGGAAGTGACCCAAGTAATCCAAGTAGCTATGCAACAATATCAACGAGTTACATTAAATTTTATAGTGATTACAGTAACATCAGTTCAAATGCAAACTATAGATATATAAATCAAACTCACCATGAAAGCGACGTAGCTGCAGTACAATCTTTTAGTAACACAGCAGACGGTAAAAAATTGGCTGGAACTTATAGTTGGCTGGCGTCTCGCATTGTGGGTACTTCCTCGACCAGTTCTTACTTCCGCGTGCGCCTTGTGAATCGCTCTGGCTCGCTCGACTTCAGCAACTTGTACCGCGTGCTTTCCGACGGCCGCAAGGGTGGGTATAGCATCGGTAACGCCCTCGCCCCTGTTATAATTCTAGAGTCTGGAGTCAAAATAGACACATCTACAGCAGGAAATGGAAGTGAAGATAGTCCTTGGCAATTAATAAAATAGATAAACGTATGATAAGAAATATTAAGACTTATGGAACATTTTTCATAAGTCTTGATACCTGAAAAATACTATATTACAGAAATATTACAATAAAGTTACAAAATTATGTTATTTACAAAAAAAGTATTGGAAAAAGTCGAAAAATGTAGTAAAATAATATATAAGTAGAGGTGCATTATTTGAGAAAAAATATATATTTATTATATATTTGCTTATATAAAAAAATTAAGGAAAGGAGTTGTTTGTAATGAAAAATAAAAGAAATAAAAAAGGTAAAACGATAAATATAAAACACGTGTTATTATTTATTCTTATTATTGTAATAGCATGCTTAATGATACATCCAATTCAACTTTTAACGAACAATTTATTCAAGCCTATTTCTGTAGCTGTTGGTGCAAATAACTCTAGACCTTCAAGATATTCAGAAAGTGATATTATAAAAAATACTTATGTTGATGGTTCTGGTAAAGAATACTACATAGAATTTGTACAAAATTTACCAGAAGAAGTGTTGTTATCTTATGAAGATATAATTCAACATAAAGCAGAAATTGTAAATGTAAAAAGAGATAATTATGAAGACACTGAAATGAAAGATTTATTCATTGCAGAAATGAAAATTATTACAAGTAGAAATTATGAAGAGAGGTATAAAAACTCTCCAAAATACGACTCTAAAACTGGTACTATACCAGATGAAGTTTTAGAGATAGCAAAGGAAGATTCAACTATAACTAAAACAGAAAGTCCTAGTTTAAGAGAGTTGTGGCAGATTTTAAATTTAGGTACATATCAAACTATAAATACACAAGAAATTATTGGAAGAAATACTCAAAGTCTTTTAGATATAGGTAAAGTATACGCTACTACAAGAACTTTGAATTTATATAAAAGAAATCCTGATTTATTAACAGTAGAAAACGGAGGAATAACTGCAGCAGAAGCTTATATAATGGCTTCAACTAGAAATCAGTCAACAAGTTATGATACAGATAAAAACCAACAAGCGCTTTGGGTTGTAAACGATAAAGGATTAGAGGTTGATTCAATAGACGAAATTCCTAATATCTATAAAGGACTTAATCCAGAGGCTAATATTGTTGGTAGTAATATCGAAGGAGAAGCAAACTCTTTAAATGAACATATTGCTAAAATAGAGGAGTTTAAAAAGGAACATGTAGTAGATGGCGTAGATACAGAAATGTATGATAATATGTTAAAAACATATGATACAAAAAATAAAAAGAATTATTATGAAAGTGGAATGGCCGGTTTAGTTGGATATGACGAGGCTAAAGAAGAATATTTAGTAGGACCATTCTCAGTGGATTATATAAGAACAGTATATAACCCTTTAGAAGGTGGACAAAATGAAAATCAAAACGAAGAAGGAACAATTATTTTCAATAGTATTATAGATGCAGAAGTTTATGGATTAAATGCTGCAGGTGAAGAAGTAAAATTAACAGATTGGGAATTTATATATACAGATGTAGAATATGATTTGAAAACGGGAGAAGCTACTAGAATAGCAGAGACAAATGCTAGAAATAATTATGATACTACTCCTAATGTATATCCTTATCCAAATGAAAACTTCTATATTAGATTTAAAGACCCTACAATTTTAGCAATTACTAAATTAGAATTTAGAATGAGAAGTATGAATGCAGAAGCAGAAGTATACTTATATGAAGGAAAAACTTATGAAGTAAATTGGGTAGGTGCAACATCTGGAGGAGAAAACTATTTACAAATGACACCTTCTTGGGACGAAATAAGAAATGGAGAAGCAACAGGAATTGATGTAGCAGATTTATATCAAGTAAAATCAGCTAGATTAGTAAACGAAGAAAAAACTATTACATTATCTGTTGGAGATTACCATCAATTAAATTCTGAAAATTATTATGAATTAGCTGATGGAGTTGAGTATAATGGTTATTGTATTCCAATAACAATGGAATTAGGCGGAACTGTATGGTATGACGGAACAGAAGTAGAAGAAGTGCAAGATTCAAATAAAGTATTTGGTGAAAGAGATAAAAACGATAAAGATGAATATTCAGAAGTAGGAATAAAAGATGTATACGTTCATTTACGTGATGAAAATGATAATATAATAAAAAATGATGCAACAGATGAAAACGGAAATTATCTTTTCACATATGTAAAACTTGGACCTAAATATTATATAGAATTTGAATATGACGGTATGAAATATAAGGCTACTAAATATTTAAATGGCGATCTTGATAATGAAACTTATAAAAATTCTAATGAATTTTTAAATTATTTAGATTATTCACACGCTAAAGAAGATGTAACTGAGAGGACAGAATACAACAATTCTTTTACAGAGATAAAAAATGGAAATAATAGAACATCTGGACAAGCAGTTTCTGATACAGGTGCAATTAAAGATATTTCGTATACAACACAAAGTTATGATGGAAATGGCGTTAGCTATATTGGTGGTACAGCAGATATAGATAGATATAACTTTACAACTAGAACAAAAACTACACAATTGTTATATCCATTACAAAATAGTTATATGATTACTGGTAAATATATCTCTGAAGTAGACCAAAATCAAAATCATTTAGTTGAGTTGGGTATACCTAATATATTTGTTTTAGGAAAAGTAAATTTAGCTACAAATCAAAATTATATAGTTAATACAAAACAAGGTGAAGCAAATGCTGAAATAGTTGATAAAGAAAATGATTATACAGAACAAACTATTAGTTATACAATGGTAGATACTTATTTACATCATATTAATTTAGGATTAGTAGAAAGAGCTCCAATAGATTTTGCTATCAAGAATGATGTAGTCCAAGCAACATTAACATTTTTTGATGATGAACCAAAACCAACTATTTTAGGATTAGGAGAGAAAGGTACAGATGTTACAACTTTTGATATTACTTCAAGAGAAGGAGATTATTTTAATAAACAATATACATATGAGGTAGAAGGAACTAAATATAAATGGAGATATACTTTTAATGAGAGCCCTCAAAGTATGGAGAATGATCAAGCACAAGTATATGTGCAATATAAAATGACAATAATAAACCAAGCAGAAGTAACTTCTGGATATATTACAGAATTAGTAAACTATTATGAAAACTCATTATATTATCCTGTAGATAGTAATGAGAGTTGGAGATATTATGATAAAGAGACAAATTATGTAGAAGGATATGAGGAAAATGGAGAAACAGGATATGGAAATCTTATTATTCCTCAAGTAGCTCCAATGACATCATGGGCGATAAAAAATGCAGGAACAAATAGTGAAACAAACTTAGGACAAGTAAATTGGAATAGTAATTCTAAATTTGGAAGTAGTAATAATAAAAATTATTCAAGTAATAATTTAAGAACTATGTATACAAACTCTTTAAGCAATGTATTATTAGACCCGGGTGAAACTATAGATATATACATAATATATAAAGTAGAAACAAGAGAAGATAGTTCTATCGGCCCAGGGGAATATATGATAAATGATAACTCAGGTTTAGGAAAACGTAATACAATAGAAATAAATGCATATAAAGCATTAAATATTGATGGCACAAACGGAGGAAGAGTAGATAAAGATTCTGCACCCGGAAATATAGAACTTGAAAATTATATTACATATGAAGATGATGTAGATGTAGCGCCTTATTTTAAACTTACATGGAATAATCTTTCTAAAGGTAATACAATAGAAGGATATGTATGGGATGATTCTGTACAATTATCAGAAGACGGAATTTCTAAAGAGGGTAATGGTATTATAGATAAAAATCCTGATACAAATGAAAATTCAGAAAATTACGTTAATAATGTTATAGTAGAATTAATAAGGCTAGAATTAAATCAAAAAACGGGTGAGTATGAAGAAGTATCTTTTACAGATGAATTTAGAGAGATGTACCCTGAATACTATACTTGGACTTACCCATATGAAGATGAAACTTTACAAAGTATTTTAGAAACAAATCCAAATGCTATATTGTCTTGGACAGGACCTAACCATAATAATGGTAATGCTCCTAGACCACTTGAAAATGGTCAATATAGATTTGAAAATTTAGTTAGTGGTGGTAAGTATAAAGTTAGATTTATATACGGTACAGAGGCTGAATTAAGAGCAGAAAGTTTAAATTTAATGAATGTAGGCCAACAAAATAGAAAATTACATAGCGGGCAAGATTATAGAGCAACACAATTTAGTGGCAGAATAGATCTTAGTCAAATCGTTGTACCAGAAACAGAAATTGCATTTGTTGTAGATTCATATGAAATGATTAAAAATATAAATACTGATAATTCTATTATTAATATATTAAAAAATATTAATAGTAATTTAAGCGGAGCTGTAAATATAGAAAATTATAGGAATCGATTAAATGTAAATATAGTAGCATTTGGAGCAGAAAATAATAGAAACGTTGCAAATTTTGATGAAATCTTATCTGGAAGTGCAGGAGAGACACCATTTTCAGCAGTTGAAGCTATATATAGGGCAGGACTTCAATTAGGAGAAAGTTCAGCTCAAAATAAGATAATGATTATTTATAATGATGGAACAGATTCAAAACTAGAAGATACAAAAAAGCAAATTGCACAACTTTTAAATGATGGAATTACTGTTATAGGAATAGGAAGAGGAACTGAAAGTTTAGAGATATATAAGACTAGTGCTAATGGTAATGAAGTTAAAATTTATGCTTTAAATGATAACAATGTAAGTAATACATATATACAAAATAATATATATGATGACATTATAAATTTAATGATAGATAATTATTACTTTAAAGATAACACTTCACACGCCGAAGATATTTTACAAAATGAAAAATACTATACTATGAATGGTAATGAAAGAAATGTTACAGGTAGATTACAAGTTATGCAATATTCGCAAAATATGACTGCTGAAAAAGCAGACGTGTTGAATGTAGAATATATTAATACTTTAACTAAAGACACAAATCCTGACAGCGAATGGTCTAAAGCTATTAAAGAATTAGCAGATAATACACAAATGACAGCTGATTCATATGTGGTATCTTTTAAAGGAGCAGAATACGAAACTAAACGTATAAATTTAGGCTTGCAAGAAATACCAGAAAGAGATGTTGAAATAACAAATCAAGTAGATAGTATAGTAGTAAGATTATCTTCAGGAAGACCACTAGTAAATTGGAGATATGGACAAGGTTATGCTTCAGAAAACGTACAAGAGATAAAAAATGAGTTATTCTCAATATATATGGATAAAGAAATTATGCAAGGTGCAACTATTGAGGTAACGTATAGGATAGATGTTAGCAATATAGGCGAAGTAGATAAATTATGGAATTATGTATATTACGCAACACCAGAAGAACAAAGGAATTGGTATAATACTTTAACAGGTGAAGATGTTTCACTTGAAGAAATCGAAGCAAAATTATTAGAGACAGTACCTATAAAAATTTCAAAAATATATAGTTATTTTGATAATCTAGTATTTAGAGCTCAAGATAATAATAAATGGGAAATTGTTAAAGAAAAAGTAGAGACTAATGATGCTGGTGTAGTACAAAGAGATGAATATGGTCATTTAAAATTTATAGAAGTTAGCGAAGATAATACTGACAATAACTTTGGAAACGATGACATATTCTCTGGTACGACTTTAAGAGACGGAAGCGTAGTATGGACTGAAGTTGATACTGCAAGTTCTGATTTCGCAATCCTAGATAGAAACAAAAATAGAGTAGGAAAATACTCTGTTGTAGAAACTACAAGCTTAAAAGGCATAGAAATATATCCTAACAAATCTGTTGAAGTTAGAGACGGCATAGAATGTTCAACTTTAGGCACATATTTAGTATTAAGTAAGACTTTATCAGCAGAAGATATGCAAGCAGAAGATGCATTAAGTTATAGGAATTATGTAGAAATTGTAGAAACAGCAAGCGATACAGGAAGAAGAGATTATAACGGTGCTGAAGGTAACTTTACAGGTGATGGTAATTTAGATAATTTAACATCCGAAAATGATATAGATGCTGCAGAAAGAGTAATTATTTTACCTCCTTTTGGAGACACAAAAATTATGATAGGAATTATAGTAGCAGGACTAGTTATATTAGGTGTTGGAGTAATCTTTATTAAGAAGAAAATAGTATAAATAGAATAAGCCTACAAAACATACTTTCCAAATAGATAAAAAGAATGTTACTTTTTACAGTAACATTCTTTTTCCATCTCATATTTTATAGAAATGCGTATTTCCTATAAAATAAAGTTAAACCACTGATATTATTATATTTCTATTTCTCGCAATCTTCATGTTTTTCTTTATCTTCGCATTCGCAGTGATCTTTTTCATCTTTACAGTCTTTTTTATCTAAAAAGCAATCACATTTATCATGTTTATCACCTTTTAAACATTTACCTTCATGATGGCATTTTGCACATAATTTATATTTTTTTGTTTGATTAACCCATATTTGTATAGCATATTCTTTTCCAGGGCATAAAGGACCGAAAACAAATTCACCGTCTTTATCTGTAAAAGTATGACCTACAGGTCTTCTTTCTTTGTTATCGCGTTCGTAGCAAATTTCAACTAATTTAACAACAGCATCACAAACTGGTTCTTTAAAACAGTTCTTAACTACACCATAAATAACATCTCTGTTATCTTCTGGTAAAGTTATATCAAGGTCAAATTGTTTACCTGCTGAGATTACACCATCAACATCAAGTTTAGGACAAAAATTTTTCTTATCATCAATTTCCATATTTTTACCTCCATATCTATAGATGATACTATATTATATGAAGCATTTTAAATATGGTTACAAGTAATATTATTTATATAAAAGTGTTATTCTATTGTCTTTTATTTCTATAAATTGCTCTTCTTTTAAGTGCTTCAATTCTCTAAACATTGCAGATCTATTAATAGCAAGATAATCTGCCAAGTCTTTAAAAGAAAAAGGTAAATAGATATTATTAAAACGACTTTTCTTATGTTCAATTTCGAAATATTCTAGGAGCTTTTCTCTTATTTGCTTTTTCTCTAAAATTTTAATTCTTTCATTTTTTTCTTTTATTTTAACATTTATAATCTCAAATAAATTTCTAAAAAATATATTAAAATAATTGTGAGTTAAATTATTAGGATTTATTAACTTATCATAATCTATAACTAAAACATCAGTATTTTCTTTTGCAATGATTTGATAATTTTCGCTATTAGTTAAAGATATATTACTACCAAATACACTATTTTTATAAAGATTTTCAATTACAATATCATTTCCGTTGTATTCAATATTTAAAATTTGAGCATATCCTTCTAAAATAATTCCAATAATATTTTTATTTTTTATTGTAGGCAAAATCTCTTGATTTTTATGGAATTTATATATATGAGTACCTAGTAAACTATATAATTTATTAATTTGAGATTTCTTCAAACCGTTGAAAGGACTGAGCATAAACATCACCAAAAACAATTTTAACACAAAATTAGAAAAGGTGCAAGTGCAACTTGTATATTTTAAGAATTCCATATAATATTTATATAGCAATTCACAATAAATTTTGGCATATATCTATTTTATATTAAAAGTAAGTATAGTAGTAACGATTCTGCTTTAACTTGCAAAATGTTGAGTGGATTGTAATAAAAAAATTTGAAAAGGAGAATATGGGGAATGAAAATTGTAAAAAGAGATGGACATATTGTAGACTATGATCCGGAAAAAATTAGAGTAGCAATAGGAAAAGCAAATACTGAAGTAAAAGGTAAAGAAAAGGCCTCTAAAGAACAGATTAAAGAGATTATTAAATATATAGAGGAATTAAATAAAAAAAGAATATTAGTTGAAGATATTCAAGATATAATTGAAGAAAAATTAATGGAATTTGGTAAGTACCAATTAGCCAAAAAATATATAACATATAGATATACAAGAGAATTAGTAAGAAAAGCAAATACTACAGATAAGACGATAAAAGAATTAATTGAAGGTGAAAATGAGTATTGGAATAGTGAAAATTCAAATAAAAATGCAGAAGTTGTAACAACACAAAGAGATTATTTAGCAGGAATAACAAGTACAGATATTACAAGAAGATTTTTACTACCAGAGGAAATAGTAGAAGCACACGATAAAGGAATAATCCATTTCCACGATGCTGATTATTTTGCACAAAACGCTTTGCATAATTGCGAATTAATTAATTTAGAAGATATGTTACAAAATGGAACAGTAATAAATGGAGTAATGATAGAAAAACCACATAGATTTATTACAGCTGCAACTATTGCAACACAAATAATACTTGCAGTTACATCATCAAGTTATGGAGGTGCAACAGTTTCGTTATCACATTTAGCACCATTTGTAAGAAGCAGTTACGAGAAATATTATAAAAGATATGAAAAAAGAAATCTAAGCAAAGAGGAGTGCGAAAAATTCGCAAAAGAAGATACAAGAAAAGAAATTGAAGATGGAGTACAAACATTTAATTATCAAGTAAATTCTATGACAAATACAAATGGCCAAGCCCCATTCTTATCAGTTTGTATGTATCTAGGTGAGACAGATGAATATAAAGAGGAATTAGCTTTAATAATAGAAGAATTTTTAAAACAAAGAATATTAGGATTTAAGAACAGAAAAGGAGTATATATAACACCAGCATTTCCAAAACTTTTATATATCTTAGAAGAAGATAATATACATGAAGATAGTAAATATTGGTATTTAACTGAACTTGCTGCTCAATGTACTGCAAAAAGAATGGTACCAGATTATATTTCTGAAAAAGTAATGAAAGAATTAAAGAAAAATGAATATGGTGATGGTGATTGTTATCCTTGTATGGGTTGTAGATCTTTCCTTACTCCAGATAGAACAATGAGTTTAGGAAATATAGCAAAAGCTAAAAATTATGTTGAAGGAAAAGGAAAATATTATGGAAGATTTAATCAAGGTGTAGTTACTATAAATTTACCAGATGTTGCACTTTCTTCAGAAGGAGATATGGATAAGTTCTGGAAAATATTTGATGAAAGATTAGAATTATGCCATAAAGCTTTGCAAATAAGACATAAAAGATTAAGTACTGTAACTAGTGATGTAGCACCTATTTTATGGCAAGATGGAGCTTTAGCAAGGTTAGAAAAAGGCGAATCAATTCATGAATTATTACATCATGGATATTCAACAATATCTTTAGGTTATGCAGGATTATATGAATGTGTAAAATATATGACAGGACATTCACATACAGATAATGGAGAAGGTAAAGAATTTGGAATAAAAATTATGCAACACTTAAATGATATGGCTGGAAAATGGAAGAAAGAAGAAGATATAGATTATTCTGTTTATGGTACACCAATAGAATCTACAACATATAAATTTTCAAAATGCTTAAAAGAAAGATTTGGAACTGTAAAAGGAATAACAGATAGAGGGTATATTACTAATTCATACCACGTGCCAGTATTTGAAGAAATAGACGCTTTTTCAAAATTAAAATTAGAAAGCGAGTTCCAAAAATTAAGCCCAGGAGGAGCAATTTCATATATAGAAACACCAAATTTACAAAATAATTTAGATGCGATTATTGAAGTTATTAAATTTATTTATGACAATATTATGTACGCAGAACTTAATACTAAATCAGATTACTGTCAAAATTGTGGATATTCAGGAGAAATTTTAATAGATGATGATTTAGAATGGTATTGTCCAAATTGTGGTAATAGGGATCACAATACATTAAATGTAGCTAGACGTACATGTGGTTATATAGGAACTAATTTCTGGAATAAAGGAAGAACACAAGAAATAAAAGAAAGAGTTCTACATATTGATAATAAGGTGGCGGATTAATATGAGATATAATTTAATTAGAAAAATGGATATTTCAAATGGACCGGGAGTAAGGGTATCTATATTTATGCAAGGATGTGCATTCCATTGTAAAAATTGTTTTAACCCTGAAACTTGGGATTTTGAAGGTGGTAAAGAATTTACCGACGACACTATTAATAAAGTTTTAGATTTATGTGATAAAAGCGAAATAAAAGGTTTATCTATATTAGGTGGCGAACCTATGAACCCAGTAAATATAGAAGGAACAACAAAACTTGCAAAAGCTTTTAAAGAAAAATATCCAGATAAAAATTTATGGGTTTGGTCAGGATATAATTTTGAAAAAGATTTAAAAGATAAAGATGTTTTAAATTATATAGATGTATTAGTAGATGGTACATATCATGATGAGTTACATTCTCCTGTTCTTAAATGGAAGGGCTCATCAAATCAAAGAGTGATTGATATGAAGAAATCATTACAAGAACATAAGACGGTTATTTTAGAATAAGTGATATTACTATATAAATTAGTTAAAAATACTAGGATAAAATGTTACAATTCAGTAAAACTTTTATAAAAACTTGATATATAGCTATTTTTAGTCAAAACATAGCTAGGGTGACACAATCCGGGTCTTGACTTGCAAATAGCTATATATCAAGTTTTGCAAAAGTTATATGTTTCATTACTGAACATTCGATTTCAATTTTATCCTAGTATTTTTAATTGATTTAATAAATTACCATTATTTAGCAACAATAATATTATTATAAAGCTGGATTAGATTTTTTTGAATAATAAATAATTAAAAGAATAAAATTAATAAGGTGATATATTTTGAATATGTTTAAAAAGCTAAATATAGTTATTTTAATAATTTTATTGATAATTCCTATAATTTGTAATAATGTTTATGCAGAGGTTGATGATGATGAGGTTAATTATAATGATATAGTTTTTGATGAAAATGACCTAGAAGTGAGTGCAGAGCCAGTTGAAGAACCTGCAATATCTTCTAGAGCTGCTGTTGTTATAGATAGAAAAACAGGTTTAGTTTTATATGGGAAAAATAGTAATGATGTAAGAAAAATGGCAAGTACTACAAAGATTATGACAGCTATTGTCGTATTAGAAAATACTACAGATTTATCTGAAATTGTTACCGTTTCTAAAAAGGCGGCTTCTGTAGGTGGTTCAGTTTTAGGATTAAGAAGTAATGATAAAATAAGTATAAATGATTTGTTATATGGTTTAATGCTTAAATCTGGAAATGATACTGCTATTGCTTTGGCAGAAGCGGTAGGCGGTTCTGTTGAAGGTTTTGCAGAGTTGATGAATAATAAAGCTCAAGAATTAGGGCTAGAAAATACACATTTTGTTACGCCCCACGGCTTAGATAGTGAAGAACATTACACGACGGCTTATGAGTTGGCAAAGTTAGCTAATTATGCTTTAGATAACGAAAAATTTTTAGAAATAGTAGGTACTAAAAATTATACTGTAACAGCAAGTGGTAGAAGTATTAATGTTTCAAATGGAAATGAGTTGTTGGGATATTTTGGTGGAGTGTATGGAGTAAAAACAGGATTTACAAATGGTGCAAATCGTTGTTTAGTAACCGCGTGTAAAAGAGGAGACATTGATGTAATATCTGTAGTTTTAGGCGCTGATACTAAAACTATAAGAACTAAAGATAGTATAAATATTTTAAATTATGTATTTAAAAATTTTGAATACACAGATTTAGAAAGTTTAATAGAAAAGGCATATATAGATTGGGAAAAAACTAATTTTGTAGAGGTAATAAAAGGTCAAAACTTATATTTGAATTTAAAGATGGGGAGTGTAAAATATCCTGAAGTATTCTTAAAACAAAATGAAGAAGATAATATTAATATAAATTTTGAATGTATAAATATTTTAGAAGCGCCTGTGTATGAAAATACTAAGGTAGGTGAAATTAGAGTATTAATGGGAGATGAGGAATTCTTTACAGTAGATATTTTGGTGGATAGAACTGTTGATAAAAAGAATATCTATGATAATTTGTATGAAATTATGAAGGGAATTAAAAATTATTGTAACAACTTAGGATAGAATTGCTAAAAGCTTGATATATAGCTATTTTTAGTCAAAACATAGCTAGGGCGCCACAATCCGGGTCTTGACTTGCAAATAGCTATATATCAAGCTTTTATTTAAATATCTACTGAATTGTTACAAATTATTTGGTAATATAATAAATTTTGCTTGATTTTTTTAAAATTTGTATAGTATAATATTTGTAATGCCTTTAAAATTAATAATTTATAAAGTGTTGTGCTACAGTTCGGTTAAAATTTTATAAAAACTTGATATATAGCTATTTTTTAGTCAAAAAACAAGCTCAGGCGCCACAATATATGAAGAAATTGTTAAAAAAATAGATTTAAAAATAAAAAGTAGGAAATACTAAATTATAAAAGGAACTAAAGGAGGAAATAATTTGTTTTGGCAAATAATTTTAGTAATAGTAGGCTTCATATTATTAATAAAAGGTGCTGATTTATTAGTAAAAGCTGCTACAAGTATTGCAAAAAAATTTGGATTATCAGAAATGTTAATAGGTTTAACTATAGTAGCAATAGGAACATCATTGCCAGAGATATTTATAACTATTACATCTGCAGCAGATGGCCATTCAGAATTAATTATAGGAAATGCTATTGGTAGTTGCATATGTAATTTTTTACTTGTTATAGGTATTACAAGTTTAGTAAGTCCTGTAAAATTTAATAAAAGAATTTTAAAAAGACATCTTCCAATAGGAATAGCAGTTATGATTTTACTTTTATTTTTAGGTAATACAAGTAAATTAGGAGAGGCATACACTATTACTAGAGGACAAGGAGTCATATTAATTTTAGCAACAATAGCATATATTATATATACAATATATGAGGAAAAAAAGCTAAAAGATAAAAATTTAGATAATCAAATATTAGAAGAAGTTGCATCTAAAGAGAAAAAATCTATATATACGATTGTAATTTATATGGTATTAGGTATATTAGGATTAAAATTTGGTTCAGATTTAGTTGTAGATAATTCAATAAGTATTGCAGAAATTTTAGGATTATCTGAAAAATTTATTGGAATGACAATAGTAGCAGGTGGTACATCTTTACCAGAAATTATTACAGGTATTATAGCAGCAAGGAAAAGAGAAAGCGATTTATTATTAGGAAATATAACTGGCTCAAATATTTTAAACTTATGTTTATTAATAGGCTTAGGTGCAGTGATAAATCCATTAGTATTTTCAACAGATTTTAATAGTAGTATATTAATTTTAATAATAATAACTTTAGCATTACAATTAATAGCTAATACAAATAAAAATAATCAATTAGAAAGGCGAAATGGCTTTTTATTAATAATTGCATATTTTGCATATATAATGTTTTTAGCATAAAATTTTATCATAAAATATTAAATGCCACCCTAGTTTTACTAGAGTGGCTGTTGGAGTTTTTCCTTATTTTTACTGTTGATACTTTCTTAAAATTGTCTCCAAATTGCTAATTTGAAGGCTATCTGTCAAAATAAAGGTTTCGTATTGAAAACCTTTTTCAAGTCGATAAATAAGCTTCTTCGTAACCTTAGGAAAGTATTCCTTTAAAGTATCATAAATATTAAATGAAAAATAATTTCCGTTAACCTCCAAAGTTACAAAAACAGCTTTTCTCCGTAATGAAGTATCTAAAAGAATGTTCTTACTTTTGTAAGCTACAAAACTAATAAATAGAAATCTTCCTGTGTACATGAAAAACTCCTTTGTTTTTATAGCTAAAACTAGCTATAATATTAAAAAACGGCAAAATAATTATATCATTTTTAAAATATTATGTCAAGTTGAACCTTGTAATAAAAAAAGTATGTGTAGTTACGATACACATACAAGCAAACAAATGACACATCCCGAACTAAAGTGCATTGTTATTATATTTATATAATAATATTTTTTTGATATTTGTCAAATTTTTATATAAAAAAGTATGTGTAGTTGTGATACACATACAAGCACAAATAACATTCGCAGAACTTTAAATGTTTTTTAATGTAATTATATAATAACACTTTTATAATATTATGTCAAATAATTTTTAAAGACAAAAGCAATTAATATTTAAAACTTTATTTTTGCATAGTTTCAGACATCTACTCTTTAAATTTATTGCAATTTTACTGTAAATACATAAATTATATCTATTTATAGTAAAAATTAATTGTAAATTTTTACCATGTTCGCTTGTTTTTTATTGTAAAATATTGTAATATATTAGTAACCTTTTCATTGACAGAAAGGTAATCCTTATCCAAGGGTGGAAAGGGGGTTACATACTATGTCATCATACGACTTAATCTTACGATTAATTGAAATGTTACTTGCTGAAAAAGACAAGAACTATCAATTAAGAGATAAAAAGATGAATGACAAGGACTAGGTTGCATACATAGTCGAAAGTGGAAACAAATTGCAGTTTGTTTCTGCTTTTTATTGTTATAGAAAACAAAGTTAGATTAGCTTCTTATTTTGGCATAAAAAAAGTATGTGTAATTGCAGTTACACACACCAGATACATACATGTCTCACACGACCTATGACACATTTGCTTAAGCTAACTATATAATAACATTTTTTTTGATATTTGTCAAATATTTTTTAAAATTTTGGAGGCGCCACCCGGATTTGAACCGGGGATCAGAGTTTTGCAGACTCGTGCCTTACCACTTGGCTATAGCGCCGTGTTAAACAACATATTTATTATAGCATAATTTTTTTTATTTGTAAACTACTTAATGCAATTCTTTTTAATTATATTCTAATTTTTTTTTAATATTCTAAAAATAATAATATTTTTTCAGTAATAATTTAGTAGACATTTACTTAAAGCATGATATATAGCTATTTGCAAGTCAAGACCCGGATTGTGGCGCCCCAGCTATGTTTTGACTAAAAATAGCTATATATCATGCTTTTATTTAAATATCTGATGAGTTGTTGATTTTTTCACATAAAATTCACAAAATAATCATTGTTTAAAAATTTTCAATGTGATAGAATAAATATTGCAAAATATAGGAATACTAAATAAAAAAAAAGAAAGGATGATTTTAAAAATGAGTAAAAAAATTAGAGTAGCACAATATGGATGCGGAAAAATGTCTGTTTACACAATGAGATATGTGTACGAGAAAGGAGCAGAAATAGTTGCAGCGTTTGATATAGACGAAAATAAATTTGGAAAAGATATTTCAACAGTAATGGGAGGAGAAGAAAAAGGTGTTAAAATTGAAAATGCAAAAAATGCAGAAACAATTTTACAAGAAGTTAAACCAGATATATGTATAATAACCACAATGAGTTTATTTAGTGATGTATATGATGCATATGAAATATGCGCTAAATTAGGTATAAATGCAATTTCAACTTGTGAAGAAGCATTTTATCCAATGAATTCTAATCCTACTTTAACAAAGAAATTAGATGAATTAGCAAAACAAAATAATTGTACTTTAACAGGAGCTGGTTACCAAGATATATATTGGGGAAATTTAATTGCAGTTTTAGCTGGAAGTACTCATAAAATAACAAAAATTAAAGGAAGTTCAAGCTATAATGTAGAAGATTACGGTATTGCTTTAGCAAAAGCTCATGGCGCAGGATTAACATTAGAACAATTTGATAAAGAAGTAGCATCTGTAGACAGAGTAACAGATGAAGAAAGAAGAAAGGTAATAGAAAAAGGAGAGTATTTACCATCATATATGTGGAATGTAAATGGCTGGCTAGCTGAAAAATTAGGATTAACAGTAACACATCAAACTCAAAAAACAGTTCCAATGACACATGATACAGATTTAGAATCTAGCACATTAGGAATGACAGTAAAAGCAGGAGATGCTACAGGAATGTCTGCAGTAGTTACAACTCAAACAGCAGAAGGAATTGTAATAGAATCAGAATGTATTGGTAAGGTATATGCAAGTGATGAATTTGATAAAAATGAATGGACAATATATGGTGAACCAGATACAACAGTAGTAATAAATAGACCAGCAACAGTTGAGCTAACATGTGCAACTATTGTAAATAGAATACCAGATGTAATAAATGCAAAACCTGGATTTATACCAACTTGTGAAATGCCTGTATTAGAATATAGAAATAAATCATTAGATGAATATGTGAAATAATAATAATTAATATAAAAAAGAAAACTTCAAAACTTGGAGTTTTCTTTTATTTTACAAAAAATTTATAAAAAATTCAAAAAAGTACTTGACAATTTTCAATTATTATACTATTGTTATATATGAAATTTGGAATATAATATCTTAATAACAGATATAATTTTTTAAGAGGAGGTGAACTTATAATGAGTTCAGAAGAAATCTTTGAAAAGGTAAAAGCTATAATAGTTGATCAATTAGGTGCAGAAGAATCTGCAAT
>CALXUC010000037.1 GCA_944391575.1 uncultured Clostridia bacterium
TTACGAAAGTCATATATATTTTACTATAATTTATATGAAATGGCAAGAAATTTTTGAAAAAAATTTAGAAAAAAACCAGCACATCAATTAAGATGTGCCGGTTGAGGTTTTTTTACAGATACGGAGACAAAATCATTTTATCTAAAACTAGCAATTTTCTTTAAACTTTGCATCTATTTTACTATATTTATTTTAAAATGGCAAGTCCATTTAAGTCATTTCTGCTTTTTTATGTAATATGCCGTTAGAATTTACAGCTTTTATTATAGAACAGCAAAAAGACTTAAAAATCAACTTAATTCGGTTGATTTCTAAGTTCTTTTTAATTATTTCCTCATATAATAATTATTTATTAATTTCCACTTACCTTCTCAGCAAAACTATTATTTACAACTTTATCGAAAGGAGCTCTAGTATCTAGTTCTCCAGCTTCTTCCATAACAGTTTGTAATAATTCAAAGCTTTCTTGTTTCATAACTGGTGTTTCATTCCAAGCATCTATATCTTTATATCTTTGAACATTTTTTTCTAATAACTCTACTTCAGTATCAGGGAAGAAACTAACAATAGACTCTGCAATTTCTCGTGCAGTATGATTTTTTACCCATTGTTGCCCTTCATAAATTGCAGTCGTAAATCTTTCTATCAAATCTGAATTTTCTTCTATATAGCTCTTTTTAGCGAAATATGCTGTATAAGGAATTTCTCCTGCAGCTTCACCTACTGAAGCTACTATATATCCTTTTCCAGCTTCTTCTGTCATTGAAGCTGTTGGCTCAAATAATGTAACGAAATCAGCATCTCCACCTGTAAAAGCACCTGCCATTAAGTCAAATTTAATACTATCATCTAATACCATATCAGTTCTAGAATCCATACCATTTTGTTTAATAACATATTCTAATGTCATATAAGGTACTCCACCTTTTCTTCCAGGAATGATAGTTTTTCCTTTCAAATCAGTCCATTCAAAATCTTGAATATCTGTTTTACTCACTAAAAAAGAACCATCTGTTTTAGTTAATTGTGCAAATACTTCTGCATAATCTGAATTACCTTCATTATATACATAAATGCTAGCTTCTGGACCTGCAAGCCCTATATCCGATTGATTAGCTAAAACTGCTGTCATTACCTTATCTGCACCTTGACCAGTTGTGATTTCAACTTCTATATTTTGTTTTTCAAAAAAGCCTTCATTTATAGCTACATATTGAGGTGCATAAAATACAGAACGAGCAACTTCGTTTAGATTAATAGTTACTTTTTCAGGTTCATTATTTTCAACTGCAATATCATTATTGTTGTTATTGCTATTTGTTAAAAAGTAAACACCTATCGCTACTAAAACTACTACTGCAACAACTATAAGTATATAAATTATATTTTTATTTTTCAATTTTTTCTCTCCTACTTTATATAAATTTAACTACCACTTATGATATATTTATTCAAAAATTTATAAAATGTGAAAAAATAAATACAGTTATTAAACAACTTCCTCAACATAAAACTTTTCAAATCCTACAAACACTACTACGTACTTTCTTAAATTTTTATTTGCTTGTAAGCGTTCGTCCTTCATATAATTTTTTATTTGTTCTCTTGCTTCGCTTTTAGCTTTTTCTATTTTTTCTTTTTTATCATCTTTTTTATTAAGATATTTTAATTCTATAAGTCCCTCATTTATATCCATACTTTTATCTTTATTTCTTATATATACGTCTGTATACCCTTGTAAACTTGGAAATTCTGTATATACATCATATTGCGTTGTTAATGTAAATATTAAGTGTATTATATGTTTTAAATCTTGCTCTTTAAAATTCTCTTTATCTCGTACACTTGAATACATTAAAAAGTTTCTTATCCATTCTAATAGTGGTACTAAATTTCCTTCTTTTGCAAATGGAATTAAAGCCTTTTGAAGTTCGCCTATATCTACTTTTACTCTATTTTCTATACTTATTAGATTTAACATATACTGTGCATATAAGTTATATGATACGAAATTTGGCACCATAAACTTTACTAAATTACTTATCGGTTCTACTTCTTTTATTGTTATATATCCATTATAGAATAATAGTGATAAAAAGTCATATGAGCTAAAAGTTTTATCTAATTCAAAACTTTGTACTATATTTCCACTCACTTCTCCTTCTAATATTAATTTTTGTATTTGTCTATAATTATCCTCTGGTGTTTTTATTAACATTAAATTTTTTAGCTTTTCTGCATTTGTTGATAAGTTTTTATCTACTATTTCCTCTGGTCTTGTTCCAAGTTTCACATAATTATTTAAGTAATACATTACTAATGTTGGGTTAAATATATGTTCTAAATTACTTTTTGAAAATTTATATCCATCATAATTTTCTACTAAATCTTTTAATATTTTTTCTTGTTTCTCTTTATCTTCTTCTACTTCACTTACAATTTTTCTTACTTCATCTTCTGTTAAACCTGTCATTGCTACATATTGAGGATTTAAAGTTAATGAAATTGTTATATTAAATCCACTTGTCATACTATCTAGCGTTAATGGTGCTACTCCTGTTGCAAAAAATCTTTCTACTACATTATATTTCGTATATAACTTTATAACTTCATAAAAAGCTCTTACAAAACCTGATTTTCCTAATATGTTTAAAAAAGTTTTGCATTCTCCTTCTAATAATCCATTTGTGAAATGATCGTATTCATCTACTATTATATATATATTATTTTTTAAGTGCAAACCTTGAAATGCTCCCAGACAATCCCTTAACATTTGAGCTGCTGTTATACTTTTTTCTACTTGTATACTTAATTTATATCTATTTACAAATTCTTTTAAGTGAGTATAAACAACAGCATTAAAAGCTTCCTCAATTTTATTAATATCCATTTGAGTATTTATCATCATTCCTGAAAAATCAAAATTCATTATATAATAATTGTTTTTGTTTTCCGTAGGATTATTATATATTTCTAATCCTTTAAATAATTCTTCATATTCGTCTTTTTTATCTATAGAATAATATGCATTTAATGTAGTTGTAAATAATGTTTTTCCAAATCTTCTTGGACGTACATACATACAATATCTTTCTGTTTCTATATTCCTTATATATTCAGTTTTATCTATATATTTAAAGCCTTCTTTTCTTATTGTTTCAAACCCTGATATTCCATATGGTATTTTTATCATTACGAGCCCTCCTTTTTCTTTATATATTGTACTATAAAAGAAAGAAAATAGCAAGAAAATTTTCTTACTATTTTACTAATTAGCTCCGCGTACTTTGGGATTCAGTTCTACTTTATATAAAGCGCTACACGGTAACTTCATCTGTTATTACTATTCCTTTTAAACTTTTCCTTCTTTTAGTAGTTTACTAAATTATTTTATCAATTATTTTTAGTTATTATCGAATACACTTTTATCTCACCATACTTAATGTTAAGTGAAAAGTATAATATTCAAGAAATTATTAAATTGACAGGTTTAACTGAAACTGAAATTAATAAATTAGCAGAGAGTATTTAATTAAATCCCCTATAAATCTTCACATTAAAGTTTTATAGGGGATTTCTATTCTAAATTTATTTAATTTACATTTTTTTAAGTTACAACTTATTTCTTTTAGTAAATTAAGTATAGCTTACTTTTCATATTTCTATCTGTTGAAATTTCCGCAATTTCTTTATATTCCGAAAAATACTCTATTTCTTCTATAATTCTATTTGCCCTTTTTTCAATATCAAATTCATTATCATATATTATAATTCCATTAGATATATCAACTTCTTTTAAAACTTTTTCTAATTTGGCTGTTATAAAAAGACTTTTATTCATTATATAAACATTTTCAAATTGCCTTACATAATTCAAGTCACTCGTAAAAGAATTTTGCAATACTGGATAATGCATATACATATATACACATGGTACATTTTTGTATTCTGCAATTTGATTTATTAAAGCATCATTTTCTTTATATTGGTACATAAAATTTTTAGTAAATAAAGTCGTTATAGAAACTATTATCGATATTGTTAACATAATCACTGTTACAGTTTTTTTATTCTTTATAATTATTATTAACTCTTTTCTTATAAAATAAAATAATATTATTAATAGAAATACACATATTGGTAATATATATCTAAAGTCTATATACGGTGATGTACTTGTAACTATTAACCAATAGAAAATCGTCGGTATTAATATTATACTTATTTTACTGATTAAATTTACTTTTTTCTTGTAATTTTTACATAATTTAATTATTATTACTGTTAAACCTAATAATGCAATAAATAATAATACAGAAGTAATTTTAAAATTATACATATTATCATTTAATATTTGTAAATATTCATTTCCTCTTTCTATTGCATTTTCTACTTTTTCTTGAATACTTACAGTTGGTGCAGTTCTTTCCGAATTTCCTATTAATTGCGTTTTGAAACTTGGAAAGATAATATTAACTAGAGTTATTGCTAATATTATTGCTAATAAATATTTTATTATATTTTTAAAACGATTCCTTTTAATATAATTAATAATATTCGCTATACTTATTCCTATTAAAAATATTAAGAAATAGTATTGCGTCAAAGTACCTAGCGTAACTATTATTAGTAATTTAAAAATTTCTTTATACCTTAAATTTTTTGCATAATAATTTTTTAAACTCCAATTCGTTAATAACAACATTTGCAATTCTAACAGTTGGTACATTCTTATAAACAATGTATTTTCTGTTGAAAATTTTGAAAAACCATATAAAATTACTAATGCTAAAGAGTAATATTTATTTTTAAATATTTTATTTCCTATTAAAAATACAACTATAGAACATACTATAAAAATTAATATATTAAGCCCTATTCCCGTCCATTTTGTGAATTCATCTATTGTAAAACTTGCTGCAATCCTAAGCAATAAATAGTAAAGTGGAGGGTGGTAATCTTCTGTTTGATTATTATATACGGGGCTTAAGTTATTTTTTTCTTCTTCTGATACAATTAAATATTCATCAAAATATTCTTTACTATGCCAATTATTAATAAATGTACCTTCTTCAAATAAAAATGCTTGCTTATAATTCATAAGACCATATGAATATAGCTCGTCCATAAAGAAATCATTTTTATCTGAAGATACATATATTTTAAATATTATTTGCATTATGATTATTACTATTAGTAATATAACTACTTTCTTATCTTTTTTCATCTTAAAATCCATTTCTTTCTTAACTCAAGCTAACAACATAGCTAATAACAAATAATTTATTTTTATATTTTATATCTATACACCTAATTTATATGCTGTTTCTGGTGTTTTTCCGTCGCCATCTAATACTTTTAAGTCTCCTTTAAGTAAGAAACAAGCTCTTAGTCCGGCGGATTGGACTAGCATCGATGCAGAAACAGTTTCTATTAAATTATTTGGATTATTTGGATCAAATCTATAACCAATAATATAACCACTATTATTACTTTCTCTAATTCCGCATCTGATTCCAGTATCCCAATATACTTCCCCTAATTCAATTAGTCTTGAAGCAAAGAAATAGCCAAATGTATCTCCTTCTGTATTTACCATATCATATTTTTCTAATTGAGTTAAATCTGTTATATAATTTTCATCTTGAGCTTTAATTTCAAATCGATTAACAAAATTATATTCATTATATGCAGTTTTAGCTTCTACATTTTTATCTACAGGATTGCTTCCAACACATCTTGAATCTAATGCTAATAGATTATTTTTATATTTTTCCGTTGCATTATTCAATATCGTAATTGCATTATTATAGTCATAAATATATGAGTACCTGTCCTCTAACCTACCTAATTCAATTTCTATATATTCTCCGTTTTCTTTTATACAATCTGAAATTATTTGTAGACCATATTCAGAATTTGCATCATATAATACTCTACATACAATTTCACCAGTTTCAGCTACATCTGTGTCATATAATACATAGTCACCCGGTTTAAGTTGTTTCAAATCGTCATTATATGTTACATTCATTGTTTTTTCTACATTTACATCTACTATAATATTTTTAGTAGCTCCATTTTCATCTACATATATAAACTCAAATTTTCCATTATCATATACATAAAATTCATTTGTTGATATTTGTTCTATATTAGAGTCATTATCTGTTATATGTGATTTTTCTACACCATCAGCGCTTTCATAAATTATATTATAATTATTTTCCATCAAAAATTCATCAAAATTTGTACATTCTTCACCGTAATTATTATTGATAACTTCTATTAATTCGTTTTCATCTTTTGCATTATACTTTTCTAAAATTCTTTCCCATGTTAAATTTTTATACGGAGCGTCAATTTGATAATAATATGCTCTCTCTTGTTCTATAAAAATTTGTTTTTTCTCTTCTAGTGACAAATTAGCTAATTCTATTTCTGTTAATTCATATGGCAATATGTTACCTTCTTTTACACAAGCTAAGTGCAATAATAAACTATTGAAACTATCATAATATATATGATACATATAACCATAATCCATATACTTCTTTGCTAAATCCTCTTCATTTCGAGTTGTAGAATCTAAATTATAATTATCCATTACTAAATCCCACGTAATTTCTTCTCCGGGATAATATTCTTGATACTCTTCAAAATTATGAGTTTTTTCATATTCTACAAACATATTTCTTTTTTCTTCTACGTTTTTATTATTAAGTACCTCTTGAGCAGATACTCTATATCCGTTATAATCCGCTGGTAAACCTAACTCTATATTTTCATTATTCTTTTTTACTGAAAATATAACTTTAGCATACTCTCCTCCATTTACTGGCTCCACAGTATACGTTATTTCTGCATCTGATGGGAACATATTTTCTAATTCTCCAATAATATCAGATTCTTTTTCTGCTGCATTCTCATATACCTCTTTAGCTAACCATGTTCTAAAAAATAATCCATCCCCATCTACTACTGCTGATATTGCTACACCTGCCAATATTAACATTACGATTACAGTTATTATTAACGCTATTAATGTTATACCTTTTTGATTTTTAAATTTTAATTTATTTATTTTTTCCATGTTTATTTTCCTTTCTGATTTTTTTATTTTTTATTAATATTGTTTTATACGTTTACTAAGGTCCTGCTCTGTCACTCTTATATTTTATTTTACAAATTGCATTTTCAAAATCCAAAGCAAATAAAGATAGATTTGTCCCATTTTTTAAAAATAGCACAATTCTATCTTTTCTTTCATTATTAAATTTTTCTACACTAATTGTTAAATTATTTTCTAAATGACAATATACGATATATATATATATATATATACAGCCATGCGGGTTTCAGCGATTTTCTCTAATTTTTTTATTTTATTTTTTTCTTTCAATTTTAAGTTCTCTATCATCTTATATTTTCTCCTTATTTTTACTTCATTCATATGTTATCATATAACGTTCTTTTTATCAAGAGGTTTTATTAAAAAATTTTTCCTAATTTGATTAAAAGTTACTATTCTATCCAGTCTTTTACTAACTCTTTACTAATCTTCAAATTACCTTTTCCAACAGCCAATTCTATACCAACTTTATTCTTTCCATGGTAATCGCTTCCACCACTTTTATAATAATTCCTCTTATCACAAAAATCTAATAGATATTCTATTTCTTCTTCTGAAAATTCGCTATGCATACATTCAATACCATCGACTTCGTAATTACTTACAATTTCTTCTAAAAATTTCTTTTTATCATCTGCCCATCTGTATATAAATACGTGAGGTAAAAATACTAAACCATCACTATTTTTAATTGCATCGATTACTTCTTGTACAGTTGGATAATCTTTACTTTTATCTATATATAAGAAATGGCCAGGGTTTCCACAATATTTTTTAGAAAAATTATTAAAATCATTTAATAAATCCGGTTCACCTATTTTTCTATTTCTTTCATCTTTTATTAATTCTCTATACATAGTTACAGTTGCCCAGTCTCTATCAGCATCAAATTTTATATTTTCTTTTTTATCCAAATGGAATCCATGCTTTATACAATTTTCATATGTTAAGTCAAAATATTTTTGTTGTAACATACTTCTCGTTTTATTTTTATAATATTCATCAGCCCAAGCTTGCATTTTTTCAGGATTTATTTTATATCCTAAAACTTCCATTAATCTCCCTTTATAAGCACATTTGATTTCAATTCCAGGTACTATTTTCCCTGAAAAATAATCACTAATATTTATATTATCTAATTCTTTATAAACTCTACAATTATCATGGTCTGTTATTGAAATATATTCCAATTTCAATTTTTCTGCTTTTTGTAACACTTCTATTACAGTATCAGCTCCGTCTGAATATGTTGTATGAATATGCAAATCTATCATTTTAAAATTCATTCCTTTCTATTTTCATTTAAAAGTACCACGGTTCATTATGGTTCACGTTTTTTTATACTTTAAATTAAATTATTATCCTCTCAAAGTACCTTCTGCAAAAGATTTTGTTTCTTTTTCATATAATTCTTTTAAATCCGTTAATTTTTCTAGCAATTCTGGATTATTATTTCTTAATATTTGGCAAATTGTTTCGTACTTATCTGGGAACCTTTTTAATGTTCCTCTTTTTTCTGTTTTCCTGCCATGCTCTATGGCTTGTATAGGATCTTCAAATTGTTTCTTTTCAGAAGAATAAATTTCTATAGGTTCTTCTAGCCCTCTACCTCTTTTAAAAACTTTAACATTTGTTAATAAATCTTGATTTAAAAGTTCTCTAGTAGTAGTAATAACACCATTATAAGATTCATCATGAATGCTTTTCTCTATCCATCTAGGATTTGCATCATCTATTAAATCTATTGAATATCTTAAAATTGTTGATACGTAACTTTCTAATTGAGGTACAGACATCAAATATAATTCTACATTATAATTATTTTCTTTAAATTTTTTCGCCAAATTACAAAAACCTGTTGGATTTCTTAATGCTCCTTCATATACTACATTTAATCTTTTTTTGATAATATCTTCTTGTAAATCATCTTTCAGTCTCTCTGTATCTTTAAGTAATATTTGATATACTAATTCAGGATATTTTGCTCTTACTTCTCTATGATTTGGATGTAAAATTCTTAATTCGTCAAAATCTACTGTAACAACATTATTATTTAAATTTCTTTTTGCAACTGGTATTAATCTAGATTTACCAGCTCCAATTTGTCCTCCTACAATAATAGCGGTAGGCGGATCTGATGGAATTTTTCCTCCTGTAACAACCGCTTGAGAATTCACTTTATATTTTTGATAATTCTCATCTGATAATGTATAAATTTTTAATAATTCTTCTAACATTTTCTAGTCTCCTTTTTAGCGTATTTTCTAATTACATCTTGATTTCCACTATAAATTTCTTCTCTATCATTTATTAATTGCATAATTTCACTTTTGCAATTACTATTTTTAATATCATCACATTCATTCATTTTATCAGAAAGTTCATACATAAGATTTTCAATAGCTAATTCCATTGAAAACTCTCCTATTAAATCTTCTTTATTAAGCATCTAATTATCTCCTTTTATATAAATTATTTTTTCTTTTTTACAGAATATCCAAATTTTCCTATTTTCTTACCCTGAGTATAATACCCACCATTTGCATAACTTATGAGATTACATTTACTTATATCAAATGCTCCCTTTTCGTCTATATATTGCTCATCTGCATCTATAGAAAGTACTTCTGCCATAAACATATGGTGGCTTCCTAATTCTTTTATATCTATTATTTTACACTCTATAGAAACTGGGCTTTCTTTTATAAGCGGACATTTTATAAATTCAGCTTTTTCCTTTGTAAGATGCATTTCTTTGAATTTATCAAATTTTGCACCACTTCTTACCCCGCACCAGTCTGTAGCATACGCCAATTTTTCATTTGTTAAATTAATTGCAAATTCTTTATTCTCTTTTATTAAATTATATGAGTACCTTTCAGGTCTAACTGATATATACACGATAGCAGGATTAGTGTTTAAAATTCCAGTCCATGCCACTGTCATTATATTTGACTTTTCCATAGTACCTGATGTTACTAATACTGCTGGTAATGGATATATAAAGGTTCCTGCTTTCCAAATTACTTTTGACATATCTTATATGTTTCCCCTTTCTTTTTTGCATTAAATAAACTTTAATTAATCAAATTACCTATTCAACATCTTTTTCAAAAACTCTCCAGTGTAAGAATTTTCATTTTCAGCAATTTCTTCTGGTGTTCCTGTAGCAATTATAGTTCCGCCTTTTTCTCCACCTTCTGGGCCTAAATCTATTATATAATCTGCTGTTTTTATTAAGTCTAAATTATGTTCTATAACTACTATACTGTTGCCTGCGTCTACTAATCTTTGTAAAATTAAGATTAATCTTGAAACATCATCTATATGGAGACCTGTTGTAGGCTCGTCTAAAATATATAATGTTTTTCCTGTTGCTCTTTTAGATAATTCTGTTGCAAGTTTTACTCTTTGTGCTTCTCCTCCTGATAGCGTTGTTGAAGATTGTCCTAATTTTATATAGCTTAATCCTACATCGTATAATGTTTGTAATTTTTGTTTTATTTTAGGCACATTTTTGAAAAATTCTAAAGCTTCTTCAACTGTCATATTTAAAACATCTGCTATACTTTTACCTTTATATTTTACCTCCAAAGTTTCTTTATTATATCTCTTTCCTTTACAAACTTCACAAGGCACATAAACATCAGATAAAAAGTGCATTTCTATTTTTATAATTCCATCACCTTGGCAAGATTCACATCTACCACCGCTTACATTAAAACTAAATCTGCCTTTTGAATATCCTCTCATTTTTGCCTCATTAGTTTCTGCAAATATGTCTCTTATAAGGTCAAATACTCCTGTGTACGTAGCAGGGTTTGATCTTGGTGTTCTTCCTATAGGTGATTGGTCTATATTTATTATTTTATCTATGTTTTTAATTCCTTTTACAGCTTTACATTTTCCGGGTTTATCGTTTGAACCGTTTAATTCTTTTGCTATATTTTTATATAGGACTTCATTTACTAATGTACTTTTTCCTGAACCAGAAACCCCTGTAACGCAAGTAAATACACCTAATGGAATTTTTACATCTATATTTTTTAAATTATTTTCCTGAGCTTCCTGTATTTCTATACATTTTTTTAAATTTATCTTTCTTCTTTCTTTTGGAACTTCTATTTTCTTCTTACCACTTAAATATTGACCTGTTATAGATGCATCTATTTTCTTAATTTCTTCTGCAGTGCCTTGTGCCATAACATAGCCGCCGTGCATTCCAGCTGCAGGTCCTATATCTATAATTTGGTCAGCTGCATACATGGTATCTTCGTCATGTTCTACTACTATTACAGTATTACCTAAGTCTCTTAATTTTTTTAGAGTAGCTATTAATCTTTCATTATCTCTTTGGTGAAGCCCTATACTTGGCTCATCTAATATATACAATACTCCTGTAAGTCCAGAACCAATTTGAGTTGCAAGCCTTATTCTTTGTGCCTCTCCACCTGACAAAGTACCAGATGCTCTAGATAATGTTAAATATTCTAATCCTACATCTAATAAAAATTGAAGTCTTTTATTTAATTCTTTCATAATTTGGTCTGCAATTACTTCTTCTTTTTTACTTAATTTTATTGAATTTAAGTATTCTTTTATATTTACTATAGACATATCTGTTAATTCTTTTATGTTTTTTGTGCCTACTTTTACAGCCAAACTTTCAGGTTTTAATCTAGCACCGTGGCAAGCTTCGCAATGGCTATATGACATATATAATTCATAAAACTTTCTCATACCTTCAGATTTAGTTTCCTTATATCTTCTTTGTAAAGTAGGTATAACTCCTTCAAACGGTGTAGAAAATACTCTTACTCCAGATGGAGAATGGTATTCAAATCCTATAACTTCTTTACCTGTTCCATATAGAATTTTATCCATGAAATCTTTTGGCAAATCTTTTATTTTCTTCCCCCTAATATCAATACCATAATGTTTACCGATGCTTTCAAAATACATTTTAGCCATAGTATCGCCCTTTTTCATAGTGCTAGCTCCAAATGCTTTTATACCATCATACAAAGTTTTCTCTTTATCTGGAACTACTAAATCCTCATCTATTTTCATTAAATATCCTATACCTAAACACTCTGGACATGCTCCGTACGGATTATTAAAAGAAAACATCCTAGGAGTTAATTCTTCAAAACTTATATCGCAATCTGGGCAAGCGTAATTTTGACTATATAATCTTTCTTCGTTTTTATTCTTCTTTTTAGATTTTAAAGTTACGCCTCCACCATTTTCTAAATTGCCGTCATCTGAATTTTTATTGCTTAATATTTCTATTTTTACTAAATTATTTGCGTATTTTAAAGCAACTTCTACAGATTCTGTAAGTCTTGAACGTATATCATCTCTTATTATTATTCTATCTATAACTATATCTACATCATGTTTCTTTTTTCTATCAATTTGAATATCATCAGAAATCTCAAATTGCTCTCCATCTATTTTAACTCTTACAAAACCTTCTTTTTGGAAATCTTCTAATAATTTTACGAACTCACCCTTTCTACCTCTTACAACTGGAGATAATACTTGTATTCTTGTTCCTTCTGGTAATTCTAAAATATTATCTACTATTTGGTCTATACTTTGTTTTTCTATTTTCTTACCACATTTTGGACAATATGGTACACCTATATTTGCATATAGTAAACGAATATAATCATAAATTTCAGTTACAGTTCCAACTGTAGATCTAGGATTTTTAGAAGTTGTTTTTTGGTCTATAGATATTGCAGGAGATAAACCGTCTATAGATTCTACATTTGGCTTTTCCATCATACCTAAAAATTGTCTTGCATATGCTGATAAACTTTCTACATATCTTCTTTGACCTTCTGCATATATTGTATCAAACGCTAAAGAAGACTTTCCGTGAACCTGAAAGCCCTGTTATAACTACTAATTTGTCTCTTGGTATTTCTATATCTATATTCTTTAGGTTATGCTCCTTGGCACCTTTAATTATAATCTTGTCATTCATACTGATTTCCTTTCTCTAATTAATCTTATATTCAAAATCACTCATAAATTCAAATAATTCTTTTACTTTTTTTAAAGTTACCATACTAAATTTAGGGTGTGGACTTTTTTCTTCTCTATTAATTAATTCTTCTCTATAACAATTATTATGAACTTTATATATTAAATATCTATTGTTCATATACGTATAATATATTTGAAAACCTTGGTCTAAATCGTCCCAAAAGTCTTCAAATTTGTAATTACTATCTATTTCCATGCTTTATCTTCCTTTTTTATTTAATCATATTTTCAAATTCATCTTCTGATATAATATTCACTCCTAGACCTCTTGCTTTGTCTAGTTTTGAGCCAGCTTCACTACCTGCTAATACGTAAGATGTTTTTTTAGATACACTAGAAGATGTTTTACCACCAAATCGCTCTATTATTTTACTTGCTTCGTCTCTTGAATATTTTTCTAGCGTTCCTGTTAATACAAAAGTTTGTCCTTTGAAACGGTTATCTATGAGTTCTTCTACTATTTTTTCTGTATTTACGCCCGCTTCTTTTAATTTTGCGATTATATCTAGTGTTTGTTCTTGTTCAAAAAAATTCTTTATGCTTAAAGCTATAATTTCTCCCACATCTTCTGTTTGTGCTAATTCTAAAAGAGTGGCATTCATCAAATTATCTATATTTCTAAATTTATCTGCTAATGTTTTTGCTGTTTTTGTTCCTACGTGTCTTATTCCTAATGCATTTATAAGTCGAGATAAATCGTTACTTTTACTTGCTTCTATTGCGTTTATTAAATTAGATGCAAATTTTTTCCCATTTTTCTTTAATGAAGCTACATCTTCTAACTTTAAGTAATATATATCTGCTATATTTTTTATTAGATTTCTATCTAAAAGTTCTTTAGTTATTGAAAATCCTAACCCGTCTATATTCATAGCGTTTTTAGACGCAAAGTGAACTATGCTTCTGAACAACCTTGCAGGACATTCTATACCTATACAACGAAGTACGGCTTCTCCTTCTTCTCTTATTGCAATACTACCACATACAGGACAAGTTCTTGGCATTACAAATTCTTTTTCTTCGCCAGTTCTTTTTTCTTTAACTACAGAAACTACTTCTGGAATTACATCACCTGCTTTTTGTATTAATATAGTATCTCCAATTTTTAAATCTTTTTCTTTTATAAAATCTTCATTATGAAGTGTTGTTTTAGATATTGTAGAGCCTTGTAATTTTACAGGTTCTAAAATTGCCATTGGAGTAATTGCGCCAGTACGCCCTACTTGGCAAACAATATCTTTTAAAATAGTTTCTTTTTGCTCAGGTGGATATTTATATGCAATAGCCCATTTTGGAGTTTTGAAAGTTTCTCCTAAAATTTCTCTTTGAGCTAAATCGTCTACCTTAACAACTGCTCCATCTATTCCAAAAGATAATTTTTCTCTATTTTCTCCTATTTTTTCAATTTCTTTAATTGCTTCATTTATATTCTTGCATAATACTTTTACAGGATTAACTGTAAAACCTAATTTTTCTAGGTACAATAAACTTTCATAATGTGATGTAAATTTAATAGTATCTGATTTTTGAACATTAAATATATATATACTTAATGGTCTACTTGCAGTTATTTTGCTATCTAATTGTCTTAAAGAACCTGCAGCTGCATTCCTTGCATTTGCAAATAATGGCTTTTCTAAAATTTCTTGTTCTTCATTTAATAATTCAAAGTCTTTAGTAGATATAAAGACTTCTCCACGAACAATAATATCTATGTTTTCTTTTAGCTTTTGCGGTATAGTTTTAATAGTTTTTAAATTTTCCGTAATATCCTCGCCTACTTGTCCATTGCCACGAGTTGCCCCTCTAACAAATATCCCGTTCTTATACTCTAAAGCTACAGATAGACCATCTATTTTAGTTTCTACAACGTATTTAGGTGTTACTTCTTTTCTAACTCTTATGTCAAATTCTCTTAACTCATCGTATGAGAAAACGTCTTGTAGACTTTGTAAAGGTACTACATGTTCTACCTTTTCAAAGCCCTCTTTAACATTTCCTCCTACTTTTTGAGTTAAAGAATCTTTTGTAATAAATTCTGGAAATTCTTTTTCTAAATTCTTTAACTCGTTCATAAGCATATCATATTCAAAATCGCTTATTTCTGGCGAATCTTCATCATAATATTTTTTAGCATGGTAATCTAAAATAGCTCTTAATTCTTTTATTCTTTTTTCTGCTTGTTTCTTATTCATTAAAATTCTCACTTTCCTTTTAATCTTTTAATAAGTCTTTACCATTTTTAACGTAATCCCAACCTGAAAAGATAGTTGCAATTACAGATATAAACATTAATACTGTTGCTGATATATTTAAAATTAATGATATTCCTGTTAATTCTGTTGTTAAAAAGGCGCCATAAGCATTTACATCAATGAATGCAAGTATTATAGCAAGCATTTGTGTTACTGTTTTTAATTTTCCCCATATACTTGCAGCTATTACTTTTCCACTTTTTTCTACTGCTATTAATCTATATCCAGATACAATAAATTCTCTAGCTATAACTATAATTGGTATCCATGCTGGTAATTTAGCCATTTCAACAAGCATAGTCATTGCAGCTATTACTAGAATTTTATCTGCTATAGGGTCTAAAAACTTTCCAAATGTTGTTACTAAATTTCTCTTTCTTGCTATAGTACCATCTAACTTATCAGTTATAGATGCTACAATAAATATTAAATTTACAAGCCACATTGTTATTGGAATTCCTAAAAAATCTCCTTGGATATTAAAAAATGGTATTATAACCATTATCGGAACTAATATTATTCTAAATATTGTTAGTTTATTTGGTAAATTCATTTTTACTATTCCTTTCAAATTAATTTTTTCAGAATTATTTTACCATAAAAAAAGGCACATGTAAATACATTGAAAGAATTATATCACAAAAACATATGTTTGTAAATAGTTTTTTTAAAAAAATCCCTTGTATATTTATTAAAATATACAAGGGAATAAATTTATGCAAATGACAGATTTACTTTACCGATCCGACCGCTCTTCTCACAACCGGAAGTGGATAAATGCGTTGCAAATTTATATACAACTCATAAAGCGCAGACATTGCGTCTGGCAAGGCCATATATTTTCCCTCTGTGAACTCAAAGAATTGTCCCCAGAGTTCCTGATCACGTGACGTAGGAAATTCTATAATGATTTTCCTACTACGACGATACGAAGAGAATTTATTTATCTCCCGAGTAAATGACAGCGCAAACTCATGAAGTTGTTTATCAGTTACAATAGCCATTTCTGGCGTCTTTCGCTCCAACAGTTCGTCGACGCCAACACAAGTTATCTCGTCACCAAACAATTTGGTTCCTACCAAAAGGGTCAAAAGGTGAATACTATGAATTTGCATAAAACCTCCTTGGGTTGTTTTTTAAAAGAAAGTACTTACATTATACCACAATTTTATGTTAATTTCAAGTAGTTTGGCAAAAAATCCCCTTGCATACTTATTAAAGTTACAATTCAGGTGGTCTATAAGTAAAAGAAGATAAAAATATGTTTTATCTTCTTTATATTATTTGTAATTCTCC
>CALXUC010000038.1 GCA_944391575.1 uncultured Clostridia bacterium
GGTATTTTTTACTCAAATTCATTGACAAACATTTGTTTTTATAGTATAATCCAAGAGTAGGAAATAAGAATAAGTAGATGTGGTAACGAAAGGAATGTAATTTTATGAATAATATAGAACAAATTATAGCCAAAGAATTAGGAATAAGAGAAAAACAAGTAATAGATACTATAAAACTAATAGATGATGGAAATACAATACCATTTATAGCCAGATACAGAAAAGAAGTAACAGGTGGATTAAGCGACGAAATTTTAAGAAATTTTAACGAACGTTTAACGTATTTAAGAAATTTAGAGAATAGAAAAGAAGAAGTAAAAAGATTAATAGACGAACAAGGCAAATTAACAGATGAATTAGTAAAATCCATAGAAGAGGCTACTATTTTGTCTGAACTTGAAGATATTTATAGACCTTTCAAGCAAAAAAAGAAAACGAGGGCTACTATTGCAAAAGCAAAAGGTTTAGAACCATTATCAGAAATTATATATAAACAAGAAGAAAAAAGACCTATTGAAGAAATTGCAAAGGAATTTTTAAATGAAGAAAAAGAAGTAAATACAGTTGAAGAAGCTATACAAGGTGCTTTAGATATTATTGCTGAAAATATTTCAGATGAGCCTAAGTATAGAAAGATTATAAAATCGATATGTTTTAGAGAGGCTTTTATTGTATCTAAAGCCGCAAAAGAAGATGAAAAATCTAATTACGAAATGTATTATGATTACAGAGAAGGTATATTAAGAATACCAAGTCATAGAATTTTAGCAATTAACAGAGGAGAGAACGAAGAATTTTTAAAAGTTAAGATAGAAAAACCTGAAGAAAAAATAATACAAATGTTGGAAAGAAATATACTAAAAAAAGAACATACACAATTTACAGATATGTTAAAAGATACTATTTTAGACAGCTACAAACGTTTAATAGAACCTTCTATAGAAAGAGAAATTAGAACAGAATTAACTGAAAAAGCAGAAGCTAAAGCTATAAAAGTATTCGGACAAAATGCAAAGCAATTATTAATGCAACCACCTATTAAAGATGTTACAGTAATAGGATTCGACCCTGCATATAGAACGGGTTGTAAATTAGCCGTAATAGATGGTACAGGCAAATTATTAGATACAGCCACTATCTATCCAACAGAGCCTCAAAACGATGTAAACGGAGCTAGAAAAGTATTATTAGATTTAATAAAAAAATACGATGTAGATATGATAGCTATTGGTAACGGTACAGCTTCAAGAGAATCTGAAATATTTGTAGCAGATACATTAAAATTAGTAGAAAAAAGCGTTGTATATGCTATTGTAAGCGAAGCTGGTGCTTCAGTTTATTCAGCTTCTAAACTTGCAACTGAAGAATACCCGGATATAAATGTGTCTCTTAGAGGAGCAATTTCAATAGCAAGACGTTTACAAGATCCATTAGCAGAACTTGTAAAAATAGATC
Source organism: uncultured Clostridia bacterium (assembly GCA_944391575.1). Lineage (GTDB taxonomy): Bacteria > Bacillota > Clostridia > TANB77 > CAG-508 > CALXUC01. Next base: position 1,456 of record CALXUC010000038.1, read on the forward strand.
CAAAAGCAATAGGTGTAGGACAATATCAACACGATGTAAATCAAAAAGTATTATCAGAAAGTTTAACAGGTGTAGTAGAAGACGCTGTAAATAGTGTTGGAGTAGATGTAAATACAGCAACGCCTTCACTACTTGCATATGTGGCAGGAATAAATGGAACTGTTGCAAAAAATATTGTAAAATATAGAGATGAAAATGGAAAATTTAAAGAAAGAAAAGAATTATTAAAAGTTGCAAAATTAGGCAAAACAGCATTTGAGCAATGTGCTGGATTTATAAGAATATATGGAGGGAAAAATGCTTTAGAAGTAACAGCGGTTCATCCAGAAAGCTATGAAGCAACTCAAAAATTATTAGAAACATTAGGGTTTAAAGTAGAAGATTTATCTAATAAAGAAAATTATAATAATTTAAAAGAAAAATTAAATAATTTATTAATACCTACAAATTACTTTAAAATAAAAGAATTATCAGAAGAATTAAAAATCGGAGAAATGACATTAGTAGATATAATAAAAGAATTGCTAAAACCCGGCAGAGATCCTAGAGAAGATATGCCAAAACCAATATTAAGAGCAGATGTACTAAAATTTGAGGACTTGCAAGAAGGTATGCTATTAACAGGAACAGTTAGAAATGTAATAGACTTCGGTGCCTTTGTAGATGTAGGAGTAAAACATGATGGATTAGTACACATATCAGAAATGGCAGATAAATACATTAAAAATCCTTCAGAAATAGTATCTGTTGGAGATATTGTTAAGGTAAAAGTTATAGGAATAGATAAAGAAAGACAAAAAGTAAAATTAAGCATGAAGCTTACGAAATAAGGAGGTTTTGTATGAATTTTTCAGTAGAAAAAGAAAAAATGGAAAGAGCAATATTTGTTATAGATAAGTTAAGCGAAGGGGTAGACCCTTATACTGGAGAAATATTTGGAGATGAACATATTTTAAATAATCCTAAAGTTGTAAGATGTTTAAAATACGCAGAAGAAGTATTAAAAGAAACTTTAAGAACGCCAGCAAGAAGTGGAAATAATAGAGATTTATTACCATTTTCTATAACAGAAGACGAGATAAATTCTATTGAATACAGCGAAACTCCTGTAAATATAACGCATATTTGCAAAATGTTAAATGCTGTGGCAAAGGTAGAAGAAAAAGGAATGAGAAAATTAACAGCAGTAGCCGTAAATGATGCTTTAGCAGAAATGGGAGTAGTAAAAATAACTAGTTTTAATAATAAAAGAAAAACTATTTTGTCAGAAGATTATAAAAATGGTTATGGTATCTCAGAAAAAGAAGCTATATATAACGGTGTAAAAGCTGTAAGTATAGTGTACGACAAAGAAGGACAAAAATTTGTTGTTGACCATTTAAATGAAATATTGGAATATATAGATTAAATATAACAATCCAGTATACATTCAAATAAAAGCTTGATATATAGCTATTTGCAAGTCAAGACCCGGATTGTTACACCCCAGATATGTTTTGACTAAAAATAGCTATATATCAAGCTTTATAGTAGATATATTCTGAGTTATTACGATTATATAATACAAAAAAGTTTCAAAATATATTTTGAAACTTTTTGGCTTTTTAAATTGTATTAAAAGTGTAGGAGGATAAAAATGGTACCAAAACAAGAATACATAGAACAATTAATTGAAGAATATGGCGATATGGTGTTTAGGCTAGCTGTATCGCGAGTAAAAAGTAAAGAAGAAGCAGAAGATATTTTTCAAGAAGTCTTTATAAAAATATATGAAAAAATGCCTGAGTTTGTAAGTAAAGAGCATGAAAAATATTGGATTATAAGAGTTACAATAAATTTAAGTAAAAATATTTTAAAAAGTTCTTGGCACAGGAAAGTTATGCCATTAGATAAAGAAATAACATTTGAAGATAAAGAAGAAAGAGATGTGTATTTTGAAGTCTTAAGGTTGCCATTAAAATATAGAACTATTTTGCAATTATATTATTATGAAAATTTTAAAATAGAGGAAATTGCAGAAATCTTAAAAATCAATTCTAACACTGTAAAAACTAGATTAAGAAGAGCTAGAGAAAAGCTAAAAATAAATTTGAAGGGAGGTTTTGAGAATGAATAAGAATCTTAAAAAGTATAAAAAGGCTTTAGACAATATTTCTGTAGATGATGAATTAAAGGAGAAAACTTTGAAAGAAATAGGAGATTTAGAAAGCACAAATGGTAGAAAATATACGTTATATAAAAGAGTAACATACTCATTAGCAACAGTTTTAGCCGGAGTACTATTAATTTTTCCTATGTTTTTATATAATGGTCAAGGAGAAAGAACAGCGCAAGTTGAAGATATTAGTGATATAGTAGCTATAGAAGAAAAAGATATATTACCTAAAGTAGGTACAGTAGAAAATTTGAATAACTTATTAAGTGATTTAAACAAAGATACTTTAAGTGTGACTGAAGAATTTATATCAACAGATTCTGCAAAAAATGAAACATTTGCAGATTATTCTAAAACTAATATTCAAGTAGAAGGTGTAGACGAAGCAGATATAGTAAAAACAGATGGAAATTATATTTATTATATCGCTAACAGTAAATTATACGTTGTAAATGTTAAAAATCCTGATAACATAAAAATAGAAAACACTCTAGAATTTGAAGATAATTTATGCCCTATGGAAATGTATTTAAAAGATAATAAATTAGTATTAATTTTAGAAAGGTCAGAAATTTATACAGATATTTATAACAATGGAATTATGTATGATGTAGCATTTACAGATGCAGAAACGGTAGTAATTGTTTATGATATAAGAGGAAAAGTAAATTTAATTGAAAAACGAAGAATAGAAATTGAAGGTACTTATACAGATTCAAGATTAATAGATAATGAGCTATACTTTATATCTTCAAAATATTTATATAATAAAGATGAAGATATTGTACCAGAATATATAGATACTGTTAAAAGTAATGAAAAACATAAAATAAATGTAGAAGAAATGTTATACGTTCCAGAAAGTGAAGAAAGAAGTTATTTAACAATAGTAGGTCTTGATATAAATGAAAATAAAGAATCAAATATAAAGACTATATTAGGTGCGGGATACGAGATATATTGTACAGATAGTAATTTATATATTACTAATACTAAATACAATAGTGATACAAGAGGTTATAGTACGAATATATATAAATTTAAATTAATTGATACAAATATAATATCAAATGCAGTATCAACTATTGCTGGTAGACCATTAAATCAATTTTCTATGAATGAATATAATAATAACTTTATAATAGTTACAACTAATGAGTTTTGGAACGGAAATCGTATAAATAATAAGAATGATTTATATATATTAGATGAAAATTTAAAAGAAATTGGTAAATTAGAAGATTTTTCTGGAAATGAAAATCTAGAAGCCGTTAGATTTATGGGAGATAAAGTTTATGTTGTAACTTTTGAAAGAGTTGATCCATTATTTGTTATAGATATTTCAAACCCTACTGAACCTAAAATTTTAGGAGAGCTAAAAATACCTGGATATAGTAGTTACTTACATCCTTACGATGAAACACATATAATTGGTATTGGTCAAGATATAGAAATAGAAAATACAGAATACGGAGAAAGAGAAGTTATAAAAGGTGTAAAAGTTTCCTTATTCGATGTAAGCGACTATAGTAATCCAAAAGAGGTGGATTCGTTAGTAATAGGAGATAAAGCATATACAGATGTGCAATATGACCATAAAGCTGTATTATTTTCAAAAGATAAAAATTTATTAGCTTTCCCTATAAATAATAATGTGGAAGGAAAAATTAAAAGACAATATGTAGTATTATCAGTAGATTTAGAAAATGGAATAACTTTAAGAGAAAGCATAGAACATGGGGAAATAGAAGATGAGTACGGCACTTATTCAGCAGAAATAGATAGAGGGTTATATATAAATGAAAATCTATATACTTTATCTAATAAAAAAATAGAAGTAAGAAATTTAGATACTTTAGATAAGATTAGCGAAATAGAATTGTAAAAAAATTTGAAATGTTAGAAAAAATATGGTATAATAAATGTACAACTTTTAACTATTTACCTTGGGGGTTACATGAGCAGAAACAAAATGCGCTTGGCTGAAATCCTTCGCAGAGCGCATCTAACGAAGGAGACTAGAAACGAGGCTTTAGCTTTGTTGTATTTAGAACAGATTTACAAATTGTTTAGGGCTTCTGATTCGCAAAAGGTTGTGCTTTACTTTCCTGAAAATGAGGAAGTATATGCACAGCTGGTCAGGTTGGCTCTAGAATGGAAGTTTGAAATAAGTCGACCTTTTCTTGGTAGACTTCGCAGAAAGATTTCTGCGAAGAGAAAGTAAGTAACCCGAGTACAGGTGGCACAATTTTGTGCCACTTGTTTTTTCTCTTGACATTTATTATGGTAAGAAATATAATGTAAAAAATAAACGGAGGAAGAATATGGGAATAATTTATGTAATAAGTGTAGTAAGTTTATTAGTTATATTTATGCTAATAAAAAAGAGTGATAAAATGCTAAACGGATCAGGAATATTCGGTTTAGGATTAGTACTGTTGTTATGTTATAACATATTTGAGTGTTATATTTTACATTTATAAAAATATCAAATGGCAAATTAACATTTTTAGCATTTTGTTTATCTTTATTATGTGTATTAGGATACCCGCTAAATAGTATGATGTTTGGATTTGAATATTTAAATATTGCTCTATTATTGATATGTGTAATTATAAATATGGTAAGTTATTATAAAAATAAGGAAATAGATATAAAACAGAGTATTATAATATTTTTCTTATTAAATTTTGGGTTATTTTGCTCATATTATTTATTTGTACCATTTATGTATAGTGCATTATTTATATATTTCTGTATAGAACATTATACAAGTAGCAAGAAATTTGTAAGTAAAAGATTAATAATTATATTATTAATAACATTAATAGTACCATTTATACTTGGATTTGCATATCATTTAAAACCAGATTTGTATAGTGAGCTAAAATATACTAATGTAGAAAATATGGAAGAAATAAATAGAATAACTACTCCTGTTGCTTCAGTAAGTGGACTTGTATCAGAAGGGTACATATACAAGAATTTATATTCTAATATAATATTGTTATTACCACTCGCATTATATGTACTTATTCGAGAAAGAAAAGAATTTAACTTTTCTCTATTAATGTTCATATTTTTAGTTGGCTTTTTGGGATTATTTTTCGTAGGTTACTACTTTGGAATAGTATCACAATATTATATAGGAAAAATATATTTTGCTTTATGGATATTATTATGGTATTTAAATTTTAAAGGATTATATTATTTATATGAAAAAAATATAAAAATTCCATATATTTTACTTTCAATATATATGATTATAGTAATAATATTCTTTTTGTTATTTGATTTAAATAAAGTTAAGAATACTTTTAGAAACCTTACGAATATAAATGTTGCAGAAATATATAATATAAATCAATTGATGGTAGAAGCAAATAGAGATTTTTATATACCGGAAATAGAATTATTAGAATATGCTAAAAATAATATAGATAAAAATGCAAAACTTGAAATAATAGGAAGCGAACAACAGATATTATGGGCATATCCTTTGCTAGACAGGGTTACGTATTATGAAGAAATGGAGAAAGTGGGACACCAAGATAAGCTAAAATATAAATATGTAAACAAAGAAATAATTGAAAACGCAGATTATGTAATATGCTTTTATAGAAGTGTTTTCTATAGAGATTACGATCCAGAATTTTTTGAAGGAAAAGATATTATATTTGAAAACGGATACGGAAAAATTATAAAGAATAGTATATATTGAAATTACTAGAAAATACTAATTTATCCTAGTAATAATTCAACATATATTTAAAAAAAGCTTGATATATAGCTATTTTAAATAAAGCGAATATGAGTAAAAATAATTAGAGCTTCTTATTGTTTTTACGAGTCGAGCTATTTATTTAAAATAGCTATATATCAAGCTTTGTAGTAGATATATTTTGAGTTATCCTAGTATTTTCTAGTAATTTAATATTGCAAATTTCTAAATTGTATGATATAGTATAATCAAATTTTTGTAGGCAAAGAAGGGAATGATAAAAGACATGAGTGATGAAAAAATAAGAATATTAACTGTAAAAGGTAATGGACAATTTACAGCAGGGCCTAAAGCACCTAGCGATATTATAGATATAATAATGGAGAATTATGATGCAAAAAGCACATTACTTGTATCCTCAGAAAATGTTGTAGGAAAGATTTTATATAGATTAAAAATGTTTTCTGCAATAATAGGAGCAAGAATGAAAAATGAAGTTTTAATTATGCAATTTCCTATGTACGAAACTACAAACATCTTAAATAAATTATTTCTATTTTATATGAAATTTTTAAATAAAGAAAAAACTCTAGTATTAATACATGATCTAGATAGTATCAGAAGTGAAGATCCTATTTTAAAACAACAAGAATTAGATAGATTAAAAAAAGTAAATTATATAGTATCTCATAATGAAAAAATGACTAAATACTTAAAAAGTGAAGGAATTAAAGCAAAAATATATAATCTAGAAATATTTGATTATTTATGTGATAATAAAGACAAATTTGTAAGAAGCAATAAGGTAAATGAAAATGATTTTACAGTTGCATATGCTGGAAATTTATATAAAGAGAAAAGTCCTTTTGTACATCAATTAGATAGCAAAAAAATGAATTTTAATTTGAATTTGTACGGAATCGGAATCGATAAAGATATTAATTCAAGATTAAAATACAAAGGAAAATTTCCACCTAATGAATTACCAGATAATATAGAAGGTGACTTAGGATTAATATGGGACGGGAATTTCGACGAAAGCGATGAAGAACAAAGATATAAAATGTATACTAAATATAATAATCCTCATAAATTATCTTGCTATACTGCCGCTGGAATACCTGTAATAGTTTGGGAAAAAGCCGCAATAGCGGATTTTGTTAAAAAATACGATATAGGTTATACGATAAAATCTATTTATGATATCAATAATTTAGATTTAAAAGATTATAATAGAAAACAAGAGAATATTAAAGAATTACAAAAGAAAGTAAGAAATGGCTATTTTACAAAAAGAGTTGTGGACAAGTTTCTAAAAGATATTGATAAATAGAAAAGAGGTAGTAGTTTGAAAGAAAAAACTTTCATAACTATGTCTGCCTTACGAGCGAAGCGAGAAAGGAATGAAATTTATTATGAGCAAGTATGATTATTTAATAGTAGGTTCAGGTTTATTTGGAAGTGTTTTTGCACATGAGATGAATAAAAAGGGGAAAAAATGTCTAGTAATAGATAAAAATAGCCACATAGGTGGAAATGTTTATACTGAAAATATAGAAGGTATAAATGTTCACAAATACGGTGCCCATATATTCCATACAGATAATAAAGAAATATGGGAGTATGTGAATCAATTTGCGGAATTTAATAGATATACTAATTCACCAGTAGCAAATTATAAAGGTGAAATTTATAATATGCCATTTAATATGAATACTTTTAATAAATTATGGGGAGTTTTTACTCCTAAAGAAGCTAAAGCTAAAATAGAAGAAGAATTAAAAAGTACTAATATAGATGAACCTAAAAATTTAGAAGAACAAGGAATAAAACTAGTTGGGAAAACTATATATGAAAAATTAGTAAAAGGATATACAGAAAAACAATGGGGAAAGAGAGCAACAGAACTTCCAGCATTTATTATTAAAAGATTACCAGTTAGATTTATATATGATAATAATTATTTTAATGATAGATATCAAGGTATTCCAATAGGTGGTTATACTAAAATAATAGAAAAAATGTTAGAAGGTATAGAAGTAAAACTTAATTGTGATTTCTTTGAAAATAGAAAAGAATTAGAAGGCATGGCAGATAAAATAGTTTTCACAGGTGAAATTGATAAATATTATAATTACTCTTTAGGAGAATTAGAATATAGAAGTTTAAGATTTGAAACAGAAGTATTAGATGAAGAAAATTATCAAGGTAATGCTGTAGTTAATTATACAGATTATGAAACACCTTACACGAGAATAATAGAACATAAGCATTTTGAATTTGGTACACAACCAAAAACAGTTATTACTAGAGAATATCCGGACAAATGGACAAAAGAAAAAATACCATATTATCCAATAAACGATGAGAAAAATAATAAATTATATGAAGAATACAAAAAATTAGCTGAAAAAGAAAATAAAGTAATATTTGGTGGTAGATTAGGACAATACAAATATTATGATATGGATGATGTTATAATGAGCGCGCTAGAATGTGTAAATAATCAAAAATAATAAAGAAATTCAAATAGGTGGTATTGTGAAAAAGATAATTTTATTATTGCTTCATCTTCAACATGGAGGCATAGAAAAGCAAAGTATAACTTTTGCAAATGAATTGTCTAAAAAATATGATGTTGAAATTATATCTACATATAGTATGCATAAGAAGCCTGCGTATGAAGTGAATTCTAATATTCATATTAAATATTTAATAGATGATGCGCCAAATAGAGACGAGTTTAAAAGTGCTGTTAAAAATAGAAAGATTAAAGACATTATAAAAGAAGGCATAAAGGCAGTAAAAATATTGTATTTAAAAAAATCTTTAATGAAAAAGGAAATAAAAAAATTAAAATGTGATTTTGTATTTTCAACTAGATTAGAATATGCAAATTTGCTTTCTAAGTATGCGCCAAAAGGAATTATAACAATGACAGAAGAACATTTACACGATGATTCTGAGAAGTATGTAAAAAAAGTAAAAAAGTCGCTTGAAAATGTAGATTACTTAATAACAATAGGTAAAGGCTCTACAGAGAATTATTCTAATTGGTTAAAGGAAAATAAAAAAATAAAAATAGTAGAAATTCCTAACATACTAGAAAAAGTTCCAGAAGAAAGCTCTAAATTAGATAATAATAATATAATATCTGTAGGAAGATTGCACCCTGTTAAGGACTTTGAAACATTAATTAATGTTTTCAATATAGTGCAAAAAGAAATTTCAGGTGCTAAACTTACTATAGTAGGTGGCGGAGAAGAATATGAAAAATTAAATAATTTAATAGAAAAGCTAGATTTAAAAGAAAAAATAAAAATAACAGGAATGTTAGATAAAGAAGATGTAGAAAAAAATATGTTAGAATCTAGTTTATATGTCATGACATCATTAACAGAATGTTTTCCAATGGTGTTATTAGAAGCATCAAGCGTAGGAGTACCATTAATATCTTTTGACGTACCTGTAGGTCCAAAAGCAATTATAAAAGAAGGATATAATGGGTATTTAATAGAAAATAGAAATATAGAAAAAATGGCAAATAAAATAATAGAAGTATTAAGGGATAGAGAAAACTTAAAAACTTTAGGAAAAAATTCTAAAAAAGAATCATACAAATATTTGCCTGAAAATGTTATGAAAAAGTGGTATGAAATATTTGATAAAAAGGAGCTTTAAATATGATAAGTGTTTTCACAGCAACATATAACAGAGCAGAAAATTTAAAAGACTTGTATAAATCATTGCAAAATCAAACTTTTAAAGATTTTGAGTGGGTTATAGTAGACGACGGTTCTACGGATAACACGAAGGAAGTTATAGATTCTTTTATAAAAAATAATGATATGAAAATAATTTATAAATATCAAGAAAATGGTGGAAAGATGAGGGCTCACAATACAGGAGTATCTTTAGTAAATGGGGAGTATTTTTTTGGTATAGATTCTGATGACTCTCTTACACCAAATGCACTAGAAATAGTTAATAAAAATTATCAGAAAATAAAAGATAATAATGAAATTGCAGGATTAGTATTTTTAAATTGCAAGAAGGGAACAAATGAAATAATAGGTACAAAATTCCCAGAAAATAATATAGTAGATACTTATTATAATATTTACAAAAAGTATAATGTTACAGGAGATAAAGAATTTACTTTTAAAACAAGTATTGTAAAAGAATACTTGTTTCCAGTAGCAGAAGGAGAAAAATTTGTGCCTGAGGCAGCACTTTTTAATAGAGTTTGTAAAAAATACAAATTCTTATTTTGCAATGAAGTCGCTATGAATGTGGAATATTTAGAAAGTGGCTATTCAAATAATTACTTTAAATTAGCAAAAAATAATCCTAAGGGACAAGTATTGTACTATAAAGAATTATATGAATTGGAGCCAACACTATATAACGTTGCTGCTTACGACATGTATTCTATATTTGCTAAAAATGGTATTGTAAAAACTATAAAAAATCATCCTAGCAAATTGAAATCTTTAGTTATGTATTTACCAGCATTATATAAAGCAAAGACTAAAAAATAATTTTTGTAAATTTTCTTTTTAAACATAAATTTTTTTGAGTAAACTATCAAATAAAATATTCGTAGAATTTCTAAATATTTTTTACGGCACCCTTCCAAGGTAAACTTGAACTCTTTCCGTAAAAAATATTAAGAACTTCTAACTCTATTTTATTATGAATAGTTTTACTCTGCAAAAATTTATGTTTAAAAAGAAAATATTAAAATATAAATATTTTTAGAAAGGATTTTTTATGAAAAAAATAATATTTTTTGGATACACTCTAGAAGTTGGTGGAGCTGAAAAAGTTTTATGTGATTATATAAATATATTAAAAGATAAGTATAAAATCGATTTATGCTTATTGCAAAATATTGGAGAATTTAAGAAAGATATTCCTAATAATGTAAATGTAATAGAATTAAGAAAAGGTAACTTAACATATATTCCTTTTAGATACTTTAGTTTTTGGCGTAAACACGTTATAAATAAAATAGTAGATAAAGGCAATTACGATGTAGCTATAGGTTTTTTAGAGGGAAGAAGCGCTACTTGGGTTGCGGATATTAAAAAAAATATAAAAAAAATAGCATTTATTCATAATGATGTTAATAAATTTGATATAGGAATTTCAGAAAAAGAAATTTTAGATTCATATAGTAAAATAGATAAAATTATTACTGTATCAGAAGTCGCAAAAGAAAGTTTTTGCGAAAAATATAATTTTAAGAAGGAAAATGTACAAGTTTTGTATAATTTAATAGATGAAAAAAATATATTAGAAAAAGCAAAAGAAAAAGTTGAAAAAAATGAAGTATTTACATTTGTAAATGTTGGAAAAATGAGAAAACAAAAGAGACAAGATAGATTAGTGGAAATTGCAAGAGATTTAAAGGAAGAGGGATATAAATTTAAAATACAAATTATAGGAAATGGTCCAGAAGAAAATAATATAAAAGCACTAATAAAGGAGTATAATGTAGAAGATGTTGTGGAGTTAAAAGGTTTGCAATTAAATCCATATCCATATATAAAAAATGCAGATATAGTTGTAGTATCTAGCGATTTTGAAGGATATAGCATTGCCATAAAAGAAGCACTTTTGTTAAAAAAAGTAGTGCTTTCTACAGATGTGTCTGGAGTAAAGGAAATGTTTGAAAATGGAAAATATGGTATAATTGCGAAAGTAGATACAGAAGATTTGAAAAACAAAATGCGAGATATTTTAGATAATAAGATAGATATAAAAACCATAGAAAAAAGCTTAGAAGAATTTGATTGTGGAAACAGTAAGATAATTGAAAAGCTAGAAGGGATAATAAATGAGTAAAAAAAGAATTTTTCTATTTATATTAGTAGTAATTATATTTTTAATAATAATAAGTATATTAGGTATAAAATTTACATATAATGAGCCTAAAGTAACCGTGCTTTGTTATCATGACGTAATTCCAGAAGAAGATATTGGCTCAGAAGGAAGCGAAAAAAACTGGACAATTTCTGTAGAATGTTTTGAACAGCAAATGAAGTTCCTAAGTGATTTTAATTTTAAAACTTTAACATTAGACGAATTTTATAAGTGGAAAAAAGGTGAATTAGAGGTTCCGTTTAATAGTGTTTTGGTTACTTTTGATGATGGATTATTATCTAATTATAAATATGCTTTTCCGATTTTAAAAAAGTATAATATAAACGCCACAGAATTTATAATTGGAAAATTTTCCGATAAGGAGGTAACAGAAGAAGAAAATGGCCAGTTTCAAATTTATATGGGACGAGATTTAATAAAAAAATCAAAAGAAGAATTCCCAACTGTAGAATTTGCCTCACATACATATAATATGCATATTGTTGGAAAGTTAAAAAATATGAGTAAAGAAGATATTGAAGCTGATTTTAAAGAAATGAATAATTTTCAAAGCGTAGAATATGTTGCATATCCATTTGGAGCGTATAATAATGATTTTATAGATGTATTAAAAAACAATAATGTAAAATTAGCATTTACATTAAGTGATAATAAGAAAGCAACAAGAAACGATAGTGATTTTATAGTAAATAGGGTAAATGTATCTAAAGATATACCTTTATATAAATTTGCTTTAAGATTTTTGTTGCCATATTAGAAATTTAAATTAATAACGGAAAGGGATTTGATTGTGCAAGAATATATTGAAAAAATCAGGAAAAAAATAAACAATAAAAATATTGTAAATATAATGTTAGTATTTTTATTACTACAACCATTATTTGATATATTATCATTTTTAGATATAAGGAATTTAATTCCAATAGGAATTTCTACATATATAAAACCAATAGTCGTATTTGGTATAGGAGCCCTTATATATTTAATAGATAAAGGTGAACGAAAAAAATGGACAATACTATATGTTCTTTATGCAGTTTTAGTTATAGGACATTTGATAATATTAAATAGAATAAGTACAGACTTTTCGATAATATTACATGAGTTGCGTTTTATGATAAATATGGGCTATATGTTAGTATTATATATAATATTTGATTATATGTACTATAGAAGCGAAGATCGAGAAGAAACTATAAGTAGACTTAAAAAAACATTAGTAGCTACATTTATAATTTATTGTGTAACAATTATAATATCAATAATAACAGGAACATCTGGAAGAACATACGAATATTCAGATGCCTCAAAATTGGGGTACAAAGGTTGGCTAGATTCGGGACAAATATTTGGTCACGCTTTATCTATCTGTTTACCATTTATAATGTACTACTTGTTAAGTTATAAAACAGAAAATAAAATAGTGCAAATAATACTTAAATTATGTATAATAATGCCAGTTGTTATATTATGTTTAATAGGAACAAAAGTAACGCTATTTATGTGCATAATAATAGTTTTATCATACGTAGTATTGAGTACATTTTTTGCAATTAAAAATAAAGAAAAAGCTAGTATTATTAACATCGTGTTATCAGTACTAGTTTTAGCAGGAATTTTTTTGTTGTATACAAAGACACCAACTTACTACAATATGAGCTTACAAGGAGCTGTAGATACAGCGTACAAAAATATGGATACAACATCTATAAATTGGGAAGAACAATATAGTGAGTTAAAAGTAGAGGAAATTCCAGAAGGCGCTGAAAAATACGATGCTAGAACAGAATATAACCAATATAATATTTATGCTACTCAAAAATTAATAGAAAAATATACAGATGGCTCAGTGTTACCGTCAGATATAAGAGCAAAACAATTAGTATATAATTTTAATAAATATAAAGTAGCAGATGTTGAATATAAGATATTTGGACTAGGATATTTGAATCAACCTGGTGACTTAGCTATTGAAAAAGATATACTTATGTCATTATTTAGTTTTGGCATATTAGGATTTTTAACAATGTTTATAGTACCTATTTCTCTATGGATAAGAGCTACGTATTTAATGTTAAGGAATATTAGAAAACTAGATTTAGAAACATTGCTTTTATACGAAGGTTTCTCAAGTTTCTTCTTCATAAGTTTTTACGCAGGATACACCTTTATATATACAAACTTTTCGATATTCTTAGTAGCGATAATGTACTTGTTGATACATAAGTTGTCGAAGTTAAAAGATAAAAAAATCAGTAATAATTAACAGATATTTAAATAAAAGCTTGGTATATAGCTATTTGCAAGTCAAGACCCGGATTGTGTCACCCTAGCTATGTTTTGACTAAAAATAGCTATATACCAAGCTTTAAATAAATGAGTATTGAAGTGTAAAAATATTAGTTACTGGATAATGGTTTTTAATAAAAAAACAAGAGCTTTCATTGAAATGAAGGCTCTTTCATAAACTAAAAAG
>CALXUC010000039.1 GCA_944391575.1 uncultured Clostridia bacterium
AAAAGAAGAAAATAAAATAAAGAAATTAGAAAAAAACGCTGAAACCCGCATGGCTGTATATATATATATATATATATATCGTATATTGTCATTTAGAAAATAAAAAAGTATTAGTAAGTAAATTTGTAAAATTTAATAATAAAATTAAAGATAGAACTATACTAAGAGTAGATATGGATAGGAATATTAGAAATATTCTTAAAAGTTTGTATTTTAGTAGTATAGGTCTATCTTTTTGTGCTTTTAATTATAAAGGAAAAAGAGCTGGACCTTAAAAAATATAATTCTTTTAAATATTAAGAAATTTTATATTTATCAAATTAAAGTTTAAAAAATAATTATGAAAGGATTTTAAATTATGAAGAAAAAGCAAATAAAAAACAAAAACGGTATCACATTAATAGCTTTAATAATAACCGTAGTAATAATGTTAATACTAGCGGGAGTAGCAATTTCAGCAGTTGTAAATGGCGATGGATTATTTGATAGAACGAAGTATGCAACGGAATTACAAAACTTTTCACAAATGCAGGAAGCAATAAAATTATATAATTTTAATAATGCAATAGATAATACTAATACGTTACCAGTAACTAGAAATGTAAGCGTAGAAGAGTTAGAAAGTAATCAGAACTTAAAAACAGAAATAGGATATTATAGAGTATTTTTATTAACAGGAGAAAGACCAATATTGCCACAAGACTTTTCAGGAGATTTTATGGAGACCCCAAGTGGAGTTGCAGATTTATATTATTTAGATAATGAAAAATTAAATGTAAATACAAATAAACAATATATTTATGATACAGTAACAGGTGAAATTTATTTAATAGAAGGTATAAAAGTAAAAGGACAGATAGCATACAGCGAAAGCAGAATGAAAGAGATAATGAATGAAAATTACGTTCCAAGCTATGTAGAAAATGTAACAATGCCAGTAAGTCCAGAGTCTGGAACTGGAGCGGGGTATGATTATAATTTTATAGCTAATAGTGCAAAAGATACAAATTTATATAAAATATATAATAATGGAGAGGTTTACGGAATAGGACAAAAAGGAATATTCTTGCAAACATCAGATGAAGAAATGGAAAGTTTGAGGAATGATAAATGGCAAGAAATAAACTTTGAGGAAATTTTACCTGGATTTAGCAAGATATTTGTTGGTAGTCAAATGTACAGAAATTCACAGGTGTTAATAACTGATGACGGAGAAGCATATGTATCAGGCGAAAATGGAAGTAGATTTACTAATAAATTTGGATTAAGTAAAGAAGTATTAGAAACATATAATGAAAATAAATTAAACAAATTAGATTTTAGCTATGGAAAAATAAAAAAAGTATTTACTGGAGATAATACAACATTTATAATAACAGAAGATAACAAATTATACGCTGCTGGATTAAATAACTATGGCCAATTAGGAGTAGGAACGTATGAAAATACAGGAGAATATATGGAAGTAAAAGGAATAGAAGATGTGGAAAAAATAGAAAATATACACACATATAATGATGTATATTGCATAATAATAGAAACGGAAGATAACAGATATTATTTTGCAGGAACAAATTTACGTTGTGCAATAGGTGATGGAAGAAGTACTTCATATAAGACTAATACATTTGAACAAATATGGAATAGTGGGGAATATGATATAGATCAAGATATAAAAAAATTAGTGTCACTGAATGGAACGATAATTTTAAAAAATGATGGAACGTTAATAATTGCTACTAATAGTAATAATTTAGAATTAACAGATTATATAGATACAGATAAAACAAAATTTAGAAGATTAAGAGAAGAAGTAGGAAGTAATGTGACAAATTTTATTGTATCTTATAATTATGGTATTGTTGTAGAACAAACGATAAATGGAGAACAAAAATATTATGGATATTCAAATAGTAGGCCTTCATATATAGGAATAGGAGAAAAAGATTTTACAGTAGATGAGAAGAAATTTTATGAAATAGAGTTACCTAGTGAACTTAAAGAAGAAGGGGTAAAAGAAATATGTAATATGTATGGAAGAAATGGAATAATATATATATCTAATGCAGGAAATGTATATTATACGGGAGATGCTAAATACTCAGGAATAGAAGGCGCTTCAGGAATAATAACTGAAATTACAAAGTTACCAATAAATAATATAGAATGTATATATAATACAGGTATAACTTATGGTATGGTATATCCATATTTACAAGGAAAAGATGGAAAAATATATACTATCCAAAATCCATTATCTCAATTAAATAAGTCACTATATAGTTATACATTTAAAAGAATGTTAACAAATGTTAAGGAAATTTCGACTAATGTTTATAGAATTGCTTATGTGGATAATGAGAAAAATTTATATGTAGCAGGGGACGATAAAAGTCAATTAGGCCTTGGAACGACTGATACTAGTGAACAAAAAGTTTTGATAAAGATAGACGATTTAAATATAGAAAATAAAGTGGAAAAAGTGTATGTAGGAACTAATCTTTATATCCTAACAACAGAAGGTAAACTATATGGGACAGGAAAAACAGATACCAATGGGTCAAATGCGCCAGGTTGGAGTGAACAAGTTGATCAAGTCAATTTTGTAGAAATATTATCTGATGTAGAGGGGTTCTATATATCACAAAATAGTAAAATAGCATATAATCAACAAAAAGTATGGATTTGGTATGGCACTACTACTTGGGGAGAACAATATAATACACCATATGAAGTAGACTTATCTAGTATAAGCTCTGCATTAAGAAATAATATAAAAGATGTAATCTGTAATAATGCTTTTCATTTTCTAATTTTAACAAAAGACGGACAAGTTTGGAGTAGGGGGAATGCACCAAGTTCAGGCACAGGAGTAAATCACAGCAATTTCCAACAAATACCTCAATCAAGTTTTGATAATAAGAAAATAGTAAAAATAGTAACATCTGGTTATGACAGGAAAGCCTTTATAGCATTAGCAGAAGATGGAACTTTGTATGGCTGGGGACCAGATTCTTCTATATTGGGCTTAGGAATAACAAGTACGGTAGCACAAAATACACCAATAAAATTATCAATAGATAATGTAAAAGATGTAATAGGAACTGCGAGTGGATTTATAGCAACAAAAAATAATGGGGAAGTATGGGCAACAGGAAATAATGCAAATGGAATATTCGGGCGTTGGATAAGTAGTGATGCAAAATATGCAAAAACAGTAAATCAAAATGCATATGAATGGGTAAGATGTCCTTCTTTAGAAAAATAAATTCTCATAAAATATAGATAGTTAAAAAGTATAGAAAAAGTTATAAAGCTTAATTTCTATACTTTTTAAATCTTTGTAACTTTGAATAATATTAAAATTTTTGAAAATAATATAAATATGAATAAGTTATTTTTAATAAAAAATCCTGATTCATTTCAAGGTGAAAAAAATTTAAATACAAATAAAAATTATTTTGAAGGTTGGTATTTTTTAAATATTTTAACTGTTACTAAAAAATGTAAATTTTTTGTAAACTCCCTTGACGCTACAAGCTAAATGTGCTATAAATTATTTGTGAAGAATTTATAAGGAGGAATTTAAGTATGGAAAAATCAAAAGTTTACTTTACAAAGGATATAACTCCAGAAAGTTTAATAAAAATATATGAAGCTTTAGGAAGAGATTTAAAAGGAAATGTTGCAGTAAAAATATCAACAGGTGAACCAGGAGGCCATAACTTTTTAAATCCAAATTTAATAAAAGATTTAGTTACAAAATTAAATGGAACAATAGTTGAGTGTAATACTGCTTATGCTGGAAGAAGAAATACAACAGAGGAACACTGGAAAGCTATAAAAGAGCATGGATTTTTAGATATTGCTAAAGTAGATATAATGGACGAAGAAGGAGACATGGCTGTGCCAGTTGAAAACGGAATTCATTTAAAAGAAGATTATGTAGGAGCACATTTAAAAAATTATGATTCTATGCTTATGTTATCACATTTTAAAGGACACGCAATGGGAGGCTTTGGAGGAGCTTTAAAAAATATGTCTATAGGAGTTGGATCTTCTAATGGAAAAGCATGGATTCATACAGCAGGAAAAACGAAAAATCCAGCAGAATTATGGGATAACTTACCAGAGCAAGATGCATTTTTAGAATCTATGGCAGATGCTTGCAAAGGTGTTATGGATTATATGGGAAGAGATAATATATTATATATAAATGTCGCAAATAATTTATCAGTTGACTGTGATTGCGATTCAAATCCACACGCGCCAGAAATGGATGATTTAGGAATATTTGCTTCTGTAGATCCAGTAGCTGTAGACCAAGCTTGTTACGATGCTGTAGTAAATGCTGAAGATAAAGGAAAATCAGCTTTAATAGAAAGAATGGACTCAAGACATGGAATACGTACAGTTGAAGCAGCAAATGAATTAGGACTTGGAAATAGAGAATATGAAATTGTAAATATTTAATATTTCAATATTAATTTTATAGAATCTTGATATATAATTAAATTTCAGATAGTAAAGCATATAATTTTTGCAAAATTTTGATATATATCTATTTTTAATAAAAGCGAATGTGCAGTAAAAAATATTAGAAACTCTTAAGAATATTTACGGAAAGAGTTCAAGTTTACCTTGGAAGGGTGCCGTAAATATTGTTATAGAGTTTCTATATTTTTTGCAAGCCGAGCAATTTTATTAAAAATAGATATATATCAATTTTTTATAAAATTTTTACTGAACTGTAACAAATTTTCAATTTATTTTTTCAAAAATTTTCCAATATAAAATTTAAAAGGAATGACATAATATTGTTAAGAAGGAGGAATTTTTCATGAAAAAAATAATTAGCGTAATGGCCATTTTTCTCTGTTTAACAATATTATTTTCTGTTTATGTATATGCAGCTCCTTTAGGTACAATAGATATAACAACAGATAAAACAACTGTACATCCAGGAGAAACTGTAAAAATAAATGTTAATTTTGGACAAGATTTAGGTTCTTATACGGTAGATGTTGCTTATGATAATAATTTATTAGAATATGTATCTGCAGAAGGAGGAACTCCTAACGATAATGGTACTAGAGTAAGAGTATATTTCTTTGATACTGCTGGTGGTACTAGCCCAAGGAATAATATGTCTGTTACATTTAAAGCAAAAGAAGGAATTACAACTTCTAACCCTACAGATTTAAGTGTAACAATGGAAGGATTAGCAAATAATGATGCTTCAGTATCTTATGATGATGTTACAGTACCTATTGTAAAAAATATTGTAGTAGAGCCTGTATATGAAGATTATAGTATTGAACTTAATTATTCCGGAGATGTTATTGAGAATGTAGAAAAAGATATGAAAATTGTAATACGTTCTGCAATGGGAAAAAATTATGAGCATACTAGAATAATAGGAGAAGTTACAAGCCCAGCAAATACAACTGCAAAATTATTAGCAACAGATAGCCAAAGCTTAGAACACGATATTTTAGAAAGCGGTTGGGGAGATGCTTCTGGCGATCCTATTGGTGGTAAAGATGTTGTAAAAGAATTAGATGTAAGAGGTTTATTTAGTGGCGTGGGCGAATATACAATAAAATTATCTGTAATAGATAGAGATAATTCAGATGCAGAAATTGCAAGTAATACTTTTAAAGTAAATGTAGTTTCAAGTTCTGCACAATTACCACCAGAAGAACCAAGTAATCCTGAACAACCAGGAGAAACAGAAGATAATGAACAAACAGAAACACCAGAAAATCCAACAGGAAATACTGGAAATAACGGAAATAACGGGACAAATGTAACAGGAGAAAATGAAACTCAAAAAGAACCAGAGGAATTGCCAAAAACTGGTAGTACAATGTATTTAGAAATAGTTGGTATATTGGTAGTACTAAGTGTAGCTTATATCGCTTTAAGAAGAAGAGATTAATAGTAAAAGAGGTTTCTTATATGAAATCTCTTATTACATAAGTTATAAGAGGTATTGTATGAAAAGTAGAAAAGCAGAGAGAATAAAACAAAAAAATAAAATGCGAAAGCGAATTAGATTTATTATTTTACTTCTTATTATTACAATTATAATCTATACCATAATTGAAATAATAAAAGAAAATAAGATTGAATTTAAAGAGGAAGTTGCAACTCAAGAAGTAGAAGTAACGCCTATACAAGTTATTATAGAAGAAGAATTACCAAAAGAAAAAGTAGAAATTCCAGAAACTTATTTAGATTATCCCGTAACTGCTAAGATAATAATTCCTAAAATAAATTTAGAAACGAATGTATTAAGAGATTTTAGCAAAGAAACTTTGGATAAATGTTTAGTAAAATTTTGGGGACCTAATCCAAATGAAATTGGAAATTTCTGTATAGCAGGTCACAATTATGAAAAAGAAAATATGTTTTCAGATTTAAAAGAATTAGAAGTAGGAGAAGAATTTTATTTATTAGATAATAAAAATGGAAAGTATACGTACGTTATTTCTGACATTTATAAAGTGAATTATAAAAATCTAGAGCCAATAAATCAAAATACCAATGGCAAAAGAGTAGTTACACTAATTACTTGCACAAATTATTCTAACAATGAAAGATTAATTGTGCGAGGAATTGAGAAGGAATAAACAAAAAATTAAGAAAGGATTATAAAAAATGAAGCATAAGAAAATATATGTAATAGCAATATTATATATTTTACTTATAGTATTTACTATAATACAAGTAAATTCTCAAGCAGAGCCTAAAAATAATTTAGCGAGTTTCCCAGAAAGCTATAGACCGTATTTAGAAGAATTACAGAAAAAATATCCTAATTGGAATTTTGTTCCTCTAAATATAGATTTAGACTGGAATTACGTAATAGACCAAGAAAATCAATTTGGTAAAAATTTAGTACCAAAATCTTATTCTGATAGCTGGAAAAATACAAATCCAGGAGAATATAATGTAGAAGTAGATGCTGGCTGGGTAGACTGTTCTAGGCAAGCTTTAGAATATGCTATGGATCCTAGAAATTTCTTAAATGAAGTAAGAATATTTCAATTTGAAGCATTATCTTACGATGCTAAAACTGATACTATAGATGGTATTGAAAAAATTTTGTACGGTACAGAATTTTATAATCGTATAGTAGATTACAAAACTAGTTCAGGAAGTACAGTAACTATGTCTAGTAAGTATTCAGACCTTATCTCATCAGCAGGAAAAACTTCACAAGTAAGTAGTTATCACTTAGCTTCAAGAATAAAGCAAGAAGTAGGACCGTTTTTATCACATGGTTCTATTAGTGGAACTGTAGCAGGATTTGAAGGATATTATAATTTTTATAATATAGGTGCAACAAGTTCAGCAGAACCTATGGGAGCTATAAAAAATGGATTACAGTATGCAAAAGATGGAAAAGGAGCGAGCCAAGCTACTAAAGATAAATACTTAATTCCATGGAATAATAAAGAAAAAGCAATTACAGGTGGCGGAATTTTTATAGGTTCAAGCTATATTCATTTAGGGCAAGATACGGTGTATTTGCAGAAATTTCATGTAACAAGTAATAATGGTGGAAGTTTATTTTGGCACCAATATATGACAAATGTATTGGCACCGTATAGTGAAGGAAAGTTAATATATAATGGTTATGCAAATACAGGAATTTTAAATAATGCTATAACATTTATAATCCCTATTTATAAAAATATGCCAGATGAACCTGTACAAAGCCCAAGTATTAAATCATCAGACTTTATAGAAGATAATACAAAAGTATATGCAGATGTAACTACAACTTTAAATGTTAGAACAGGACCAAGCACATCGTATGAAACATTAACATCTGTAGACCGTAATGTAGTTATGACAAGAATTGCAAAAGGGCAACAAGCAGGAGAATTGTGGGATAAAGTAAGGCTCCCAAACGGAATGGTTGGGTATGTATTTCAAAATTATATAAAAGAATTACCAGAAACAGAAATAGAGCAAATAACAGTATCATTAGATGATACAAATATAAAAAGAGGAGAAAGAAAAACATTAAAAGTAGAAATTATGCCTGAAGAAGCTAAAAATCAAGAAATAGAATATTTATCTAGTAATTCTTCTATAGCAACTGTAGATAGTAGCGGAAATATAATAGGATTAAAATCAGGAAATGCTACAATTACAGTAAAAGCAAAAAGTAATAGTGTTTCAGCTTCAATAGATGTTAAAGTATATACACCAGTAGAAGAAATTCAACTAGGAATAGATAATTTAATGTTACAAGAAGGAGATACGTACAATATAATTCCAGTATTAATTCCTTCAGATGCAGATAGTACAAAATTGAATTATCAAAGTGAAAATGCGGATATTGCAACAATTGCTCAAGACGGAAAAATCACAGCAATTAAAGAAGGAAAAACAAAAGTAACAGTAAAAACAGCAGATGGAAATGTAAGTACAGAATTAGAAGTAACTGTAATACCTAAATTAGCAGAAGGTGAAATAAGATTTGATGAAAGTTTACAAGTAAATCAAAATGAAATAATAGGTTGGGATTATAAAAATATGAAAGTAAGCCAAATAAAAGGAAAAATAACTACTAATTACAAAATAGAAATATACGATGTAAAAGGAAATCTTTTAACAGACGAACAAAATGCAGGTACTGGCTCTAAAATAAAATTTATAGACGAAAGCGGAAGTGTAAAAATAGAGTATATAATAATACTTTATGGAGATGTAACTGGAGATGGAAAAATAAATAGTGCGGATTTATTAATATTACAAAGACATATATTGGAAATAGAAAAATTAACAGGAGCTTTTATAAAAGCTGGAAATATTAATAAAAATGGTAAAAATCCATCATCTTACGACTCTTTATTAATACAAAGGCATATATTGGAATTAAAGATAATTAGTCAGACAATTTAATTAAATAAAGGAGATTGTATGAAAAGATTTAAATTATTTATTTTTAGTATTTTAATACTAATATTTTTAATAAATAGCAAAAGTGTTTTTGCAGAAAATAAGATAAATATTATAGCAAATAAAGATCAAATTCAAAGAGAAGAAGAAATAGAAATTAAAGTAGATTTAAGTGGGATATCTGTTGCCTCTTATACTTTAGAAATATATTTTGATAATCAAAAATTAGAAGCGGTAAATATGCCTGAAAATTCAAATATAGTAGATAATATAATTCGTTATACTTGGGTAAGTGAGAATGGTAAAAATAATGAGAATATAGAAAGTAATCCTTTTATATTTAAGGCAATAGATGAAGAAAATACAAGTATTGTAGTAACAGGAGAATTTTATAATGAAGCTGGTGAGCAAGTAATTATAGAGAATAATTTAAAAGAAATAAAAATAGGAAATGAAGAAAGTAATACTGAACAATTACTTTTAAATGAAGAAAATAATGTAGCTGATAATAACAGTAAATTAAAAATAATGCGTTTGCAGTATGAAGGGATTACGCCAGAATTTAATCCAGATACTTTAGAATATTATATTACTGTAGATTCTACAATAACGGGAACAGAATTAACAGCAATACCAGAGAATAAAGATGCAAATGTTACTGTGGCTGGAAATACGAATTGGAAAAATGGATTAAATACAATTATTATTACAGTAGAATCAAAAGATAAAAGTACAAAAACTGAATATAAAATATATGTAACAAAAACAGATAATAAAGAAACTGCAAATGCTGATTTAGAAACTTTGGCTGTAAAAGAAGGAACGTTAACACCGGAATTTAGTAATAATGTTACTAAATATAAATTAGACTTATCAAATGAAACAACAGCATTAACAATATTAGCAATTCCTCAAAAAGAAGGAGCGAGTGTAGAAATAACTGGAAATGAAAATTTAGTAGAAGGTGATAATAAAATAGAAATTACTGTAACAGCAGAAAATGGCATAACAAGTAAAACATTTGAAATAATAGCTCATAGGAGAAATTCAGAAGAAGAAACAGAATATAAAGAAGAACAAGAAATTCAAGTACAAAGGCTATCAGCTTTATTAGGCGATGAGAATAATATAACAGAAAATGATGCTGAAAATTTAGAAGAAGAAAATACACATAAAGAACAGGAAGAAGAAAAAAATAATAATATGTTAGTAGGAGCTGGAATTGTAATAGCTATTGTTTTAGTAGGTGTTATAATTTATATAGTAAAGAAGAATTAATTGCACAAGTTGAAAAAGTAATAAATGAAAATGAAGATGAAAAAGAATGAAATATTTTGAATCGTCCAGACGTCTGGACAATTTAAAAAGGCTAAAAATTGAAAATGAAGCGAATGAGATAAATTGATAATTTTTTTATCTATTTATTTTAACTTAATTTTATATGATTTTTGTAGTTATAATTCTTGTTAATATAAAGTTGTAAATCACATATAAGGTTAATCTTTTTATCTATCGAAGTGTTTTTCTTTATTGTGCATATTTTATAAAAAATTTTTTTAAAATAAAGTGTATAAATTGAGTTAAATTCCCGTCTACAGGATTTTTAAATAAGGTGAAGTTTTAAAAAATCTTTAACAATAGCAATAATTTTCTTGATATTTTTTTAATTATATAGTAAAATATATAAAGAAAAAGGAGGCAAAAATAATGACAAAGATACCATATGGAATATCAGGATTTGAAAGAATAAGGAAACAAGGATATAAATATATAGATAAAACTAAATATATAAGAGCAATAGAAGAAGAACCATACTGTATGTATGTACGTCCAAGAAGATTTGGAAAAACGCTATTTACAACAACATTAGACGCATATTACTCTATAGATAAAAAAGATGAATATGAAGAATTATTTAGAGGTTTATATATATATAATAATCCCACAGAAAAGAAAAATAGCTATTATGTATTAAATTTTAATTTTTCAGGAATGCTATTTAATACTAAAATAGACATAAGTGAATTAGAAAAAAGTTTTAAAGAAAAGGTATATCAACACTGTAGAAAATTTGTTGAAAGATATAAATTAAATATAAACGTAGAAAATAAGGAAACTGCAGCAAGTACATTAGAAAATGTGTTGGTAGGTTTTCAAGGCTTGCACTTAGAAAATAATATATATATAATAGTAGATGAATATGACCACTTTACAAATGGCTTATTAGAGGGCGAGTGTAAAACATTTTTAGATATATTAGGTAGAGCAGGATTTGTAAGAGCGTTTTATGAAGTTATAAAAGCATATACAGATTATAACGTAGTAGAGAGATTTTTCGCAACAGGAGTAGCACCATTAACACTAGATAGTATGACAAGTGGATTTAACATAACAACATCATTGACATTAAATCCTCAATATGTTGCAATGACAGGTCTAACAGAAGATGAAGTGAGAAATCTTGTTAGCGAAGTAGAAAAAGATAGAGAAAAGCAAGAAAAGATTTTAAAAGATTTAGTTGATAATTATGATGGATATAAATTTTCACAAGATAATTTAGAACATATATTTAATCCAACATTAGTAATGTATTACTTAAATAACTATGTAAAACTAGGAAAGAGACCACGCGAAATAGTAGATAAAAATTTATCAACAAATGCAGAAAAATTAAAAAATTTAATGTTAATAAAAACACCTGAGGAAAATTCTGTTCAAATACAAAAATTAATATTAGAAGGCGAAGTGAGTGGAAATATAGTACAAAGTTTTGAACTAGATAAAACATTTAGTTCATATGATTTCTTATCACTATTATTCTACAATGGCTATATAACAATAAAAGAAGTAGAGCCAATAAGTAATTTAGTAAAATTTGTTGTGCCAAACTTTGTATCATATAATTCATTTAATATTTACCTTAACAACGCAATATGATGTATATACAGAATTTCCAAGTTTACAAGGTTATACAGATGTATATATTAGAAATAAAGATGGAAGTTTAAATATATGTGAGGGTCTCATAGAATTAAAGTATTTAAGTAAAAAAGATAGTAGCAAAGCAAAGATAGAAAAGGCTAAAAATGAAGCTAAAGAACAATTAAAAAATTATATGAAAGATGAGAGGTTACAAGCAAATAAGAATTTAAGAAAATATGTAGTAGTATTTGTAGGATTTGAAGAATTTTATGTGGAAGAGGTTGAAAAATAATACTACGATAGATAATAGTAATTTAATATTAAATAAATAAAATAATAAAGGAGAAAATTTAAAATGATGGAAAACTTAAAATTAAGAGGAAAAAATAAAATAGAAAAAATAACAAAAAACGCTGAAACCCGCATGGCTGTATATATATATATATATATATCGTATATTGTCATTTAGAAAACAAAAAGTATTAGCATGTAAATTTGTAAAATTTAATAATAAAATTAAAGGTAGAACTATACTAAAAGTATGTTTTAAAAAGAATATCTTAGATATTGTTAAAAATCCATATTTTAGTAGTATAGGTCTATCTTTTTGTGCTTTTCATTATAAAGGAAAAAGGGCAGGACCTTAAAGATTATAATTCTTTTAAATATTAAGAAATTTTATATCTACAAAATTAATAATTTACAAAAATAATTATGAAAGGAAATTTGAATTATGAAAAAAAATCAAATAAAAAATAAAAACGGAATTACATTAATAGCTTTAATAATAACTGTAGTAATAATGCTTATATTAGCAGGGGTAGCAATTTCAGCAGTTGTAAGTGGAGATGGATTATTTGATAGGACAAGATATACAGCAGAATTACAAAACTTTTCACAAATGCAAGAAGCCATACAATTATATAATTTTAATAATGCAATAGATAATACTAACACATTACCAGTAACTAGAAATGTAAGTGTGGAAGAATTAGAAAGTAATCAAAACTTAAAAACAGAGATAGGGTATTACAGAGTATTTTTACTAACGGGAGAGAGGCCTATATTACCACAAGATTTTTCAGGAGATTTTATGGAGACACCAAGTGGAGTTGCGGATTTATATTATTTAGATAACGAAAAATTAAATGCAAATACAAATAAACAATATATTTATGATACAGTAACAGGTGAAATTTATTTAATAGAAGGTATAAAAGTAAAAGGACAGATAGCATACAGCGAAAGCGGAATGAAAGAAATAATGAATGAAAATTATATTCCAAGCTATGTAGAAAATGTAACAATGCCACCAAGTCCAGAACCGGGAACTGGAGCCGGAGATGAGTATAATTTTAAAAATGATAGCGAAAATGACACTAATTTATATAAAATATATAATAATGGAGATGTTTACGGAATAGGACTAAAAGGAATATTATTGCAAACATCAGATGAAGAAATGGAAAATTTAAGAAATGATAAATGGCAAGAAATAAATTTTGAAGAAGTTTTGCCTGAATTCAGTAAAATATTTATAGGAAGTCAAATATATAGAAGTTCACAAGTATTAGTTAATAATAATGGAGAGGCATATGTATCAGGTGAAAATGGAAAAAATTTTGCTAATAAATTTGGATTAAGTCAAGAAGTATTAGAAACGTATAATGAAAATAAATTAAATAAATTAGACTTTAAATATGGAAAGATAAAAAGAGTATTTATCGGAGATGATACAACATTTATAATAACAGAAGATAATAAATTATATGCTAGCGGACTAAATGATAATGGTCAATTAGGAATAGGGACATATGAAAGTACAGGAGAATATATGGAAGTACAAGGAATAGAGGATGTCGAAAAAATAGAAAATATACACACATATAATGATTTTAAATGTATAATAATAGAAATGGAATATAATAAGTTTTATTTTTCTGGTAGTAATTCTTTTTATGAAATAGGAGATGGAAGAAGTAATTCTTTTATAACAAATACATTTGTTCAAATATGGAATGAAGGTGAATTTGATATAGATCAAGATATTAAAAAACTAGAATTATTAAATTATGGGACGGTGATATTAAAGAATGATGGAACTTTAATGATAGCTACGAATCGTTCACAATTTGAGCTAACAGATTATATAGATACAGATAAAACAAAATTTAGAAGATTAAGAGAGGCGATAGGAAGTAATATAAGTGATTTTATGGTATATTATGGTAATGGTATTATTATAGAGCAAACAATTAATGGGAATAAAAAATATTACGGATATTCATACTCTATGCCTACTCATATAGGAATAGGAGAAAAAGACTTTACAGTAGATGAAAAGAAATTTTATGAAATAGAGATACCTAATGAACTTAAAGAAGAAGGAATAAAAGAAATCGGTAATATATATGGAAGACAAGGAATTATATATATATCTAATGCAGGTAATGTATATTATACAGGAAATGCAGAATACTCAGGGATAGAAGGAGCTTCAGGTGGAATAACAGAAATTACAAAGCTGCCAATAAATAATATAGAATGTATATATAATACAGGAATAACTTATGGTATAACGTATCTATATTTACAAGGAAAAGACGGTAAAATATATACTATTCAAAATCCGTTATCTCAATTAAATAAATCATTATATGATTACACATTTAAAAGAATATTAACTAATGTAAAAGATATTTCGACTAATGGTGATAAAATTGCTTATGTAGATAATAATAATAATTTATATGTAGCAGGAAATGATCGTAGTCAATTAGGATTAGGAACAACAGATACAAGTGAACAAAAAGAATTTGTAAAAGTGGAAAACTCTAATATAGCGAACAAAGTAGAAAAAGTATATGTAGGAAGCAACATATATGTATTAACATCAGATAGAAAATTGTATGGAACAGGAAAAGTAGGAACCAATGGAAGTAATGCAGCTGGCTGGAGTGAGCGTAAAGATCAAATTGATTTTGTAGAAATACTATCAGATGTAGAAAAATTTTATCAAGGTTTGGGTGCCAAAATAGCGCATAATCAAGAAAAAGTTTGGATATGGTATAGTAACAGAACTTGGGGGCAAATATATAATACACCGTATGAAATAAATTTATCTACAATAAGTTCTACATTAGTAAATAATATAGAAGATGTAATTTGTAATAATTTTTCTCATTTCTTAATATTAACTAAAGATGGACAAGTTTGGAGCAGAGGCAATGTACCGGGCTCAGGTACAGAGATAAATCATAGTAATTTTCAACAGATACCTCAATTAAGTTTTGATAATAAGAAAATAATAAAAGTTGTAACTACAGGTCGAGATAGAAATGCATTTATAGCCTTATCAGAAGATGGAACTTTATACGGTTGGGGGCTAGATTCTTCTATATTAGGATTAGGGATAACAAGTACGGTAGCGCAAAATACGCCAATAAAATTATCAATAGATAATGTAAAAGATATAATAGGAACAGCAAGTGGTTTCATAGCAACAAAAAATAATAGAGAAGTATGGGCTACAGGCAATAATGAAAATGGAATATTTGGGCGTTGGATAAGTAGCGATGCAAAATATGCCAAAACAGTAAATCAAAATGCGTATGAATGGGTGAGATGCCCTTCTTTAGAAAAATAATTTTGGTTACAGTTCAGGTGGTTAATAATACAAAAAAGTTACCAAGTACAGTTTTTAAGATAAATTTAGAAGTATGATTTTT
>CALXUC010000040.1 GCA_944391575.1 uncultured Clostridia bacterium
TGTATTTTCAAAATTTATTAAAAATTCTTGTAACCAATTTATACTTTTTAAATCTAAGTCGTTTGTAGGCTCATCTAACAATAATACATCTGGATTTCCAAATAGCGCTTGTGCTAATAATACTTTTACCTTTTCCCTAGCTTCTAATTCGCTCATCAACTTATAATGCTTATCTGTATCTATTCCTAAATCACTTAATAGCATCGCAGCATCTGACTCAGCATTCCATCCGCCTAATTCTCCAAATTGCTCCTCTAATTTTGCAGCTTTCATACCGTCTTCTTCAGAAAAATCAGGCTTCATATATAAATCATTTTTAGCTTTCATTATTTTATATAATTCACTATTTCCCATTATAACTGTATCTATTACTTGTTTATCCTCATAAGCGTAGTGGTCTTGTTTTAATACAGACAACCTCTCTCCTTTTCCTAAACTAACTTCGCCCTTACTTGGCTCCAATTCTCCTGATAACACTTTTAAGAACGTAGATTTACCAGTTCCATTTGCACCAATTAGACCATAACAGTTTCCATCTGTAAATTTTATATTAACATCTTCAAATAAAACTCTTTTTCCAAATCTTACAGTTACTCCTACTGTATTAATCATTTAATATCATTCCTTTTCTATAATTTTTACTAAAACTTATATATTAACAATAAAATTTAATATCTTCCACACCATAAAAATTTTTCCATTCTATGTGAACATGTATAGGTTCATAATTTTCATTTGCCCAAAAAAATATTGTATATCCCAAATAATTAAAAAGATTAGGCACTTTGTATCCCCCCATTTCTAGCAACATCAAAAAAATACCCTGCACCTCTTTCAACCACGGTTTTGAATATTGCAATTTCCTTCTCTGTATAATGTCCATCTCGTCTTACTATATTATAGCTTGGTAATTCAAATATTACTGAATAAGTAATAAATTCGTGCATCATTTTGCTTTTCCCTCCTTCTTTCTTACACTATACATAAGTATATCATATTTTGCTTCATTTTACTATGTTTTTATAGAAAATTTTATGTTTTAACATTACAGTTCGTTACTATTCACAGCTAAATAAATATCAGCAGTACTTATATATTAATATTTTTTATCAAAAACATAGCTAGAGCATAACAATCCGGGTCTTTGATTGCAAAATATTAATATATAAGTACTTTATATGTTTTATAAAAAAAACTGTGAATTGTAACGCTTTAAAGTAAAGAAATTTTATAATATGGAGAATAACAGAGGTTATTTAATAAATAATATAAACCTTTAGTAACTACTACACTTTTTTCGACATAATATAATATGAGGTGAATTATTTTGAAAAATACTTTTTCTTTAGATACAGTTGATTTAAACAAGCCTGTTATTGTAACAGATATTTTATGTGATAACCATTCTAAAAGACGTTTTTTAGACCTTGGCATTATTAAAGGTACATTAATAACACCTCTTTTTAGGTCTCCTTTTTCTGATCCTACCGCTTATGAGATAAATAATACTGTTATTGCTATCCGCAAGGAAGATGCAAGTTTAATAAAAGTTGTTAACAAATAATAAACATTTCCACTTAAAATCCAGCCAAATTAAGCTGGATTAAAATTATTGCAAAATATTATTTAAATAGATTTAGTATTACTTTTGAGAAGGCTCTTAATTCTTCTAAATGATTATCTAAAATATCAATTAAAACTTCATCATCAATATTTTTATAATCATGAATAGCAATATTTCTGAAACCTACCATATTTTTCATGTTTATATACATTTCTTTATCAATTAGATTATTTTTATACAATAATTCAAATGCTTCTCTTTTTACTTGTGGTACTCCTAATTTTCTTGTAGACACTATATACATCGCCATATCTAAACATGCTTCACACGCCCTTTGTAAATTTAAAACTATTGAATCTTGTTTAGTATAATCATTTAAATTATTTGCATTATTTTCATATTCTTCATTAATTCGACTTAAACAATTTTCAACAATAATAGATTTATTTATTATTACTAATTGATTTTCCATAAACTCCATCTCCATTTTTCAAATTTTCTATTATTTGCATTCTACTTTCATTTAATTCTAAGTATTCTCTATACATTTGTAATTTATATAATTCAAAATAGAATTCATTCCTAGCATACAAAGTTTCACCATTTATTAAAATTTCGTATCTTATTCCGTCCGCTATCTGGTCTAAATTTAATAAATCGACATCTTTGTTGACTAAATCCTCTAAATTTAGTTTTAATTGAAAAAGTTCTTTTTTTGATATTTCTTTATTTAATTTAATTGCAATATCTATATCGCTATTAACATTTTCTGTTTTTCTTGCATAGCTACCAAATAATATTATAGCAATAACATTCTCGTTCTTTAATAAATATTCTTTAATTTTATTTATTAAACTTTCTCTACTATTTTCCATATATTAAAACTTTCTCCTTCTTTCTTGCACTGTACATAAGTATATCATATTTTGCTTCATTTTACCATGTTTTTATAGAAAATTTTATGGAAAATAATATAAACCTTTAGTAACTACTACGCATTTTTCGACATAATATAATATGAGGTGAATTATTTTGAAAAATACAATTTCTTTAGACACAGTTGATATAAACAAGCCTGTTATTGTAACAGATATTTTATGTGATAATCATTCTAAAAGACGTTTTTTTGATCTTGGCATTATTAAAGGTACATTAATAACATCTCTTTTTAGATCTCCATTCTCTGATCTTACTGCTTATGAAATTAATAATACAGTTATTGCTGTTCGCAAGGAAGGTGCAAGTTTGATAATAGTTATTAACAAGTTATAAACAATCTTGATTATCTTTAAATTGAAAAAGTCCAGCTCGTTTGAGCTGGGTTTTCATTAGATATTATCAATTTATTTCTATTACCCTTTTAAATTGATCCTCACTATATTTCTTTATATCCAGTATATTTAACATATCATACTTATTTTTAACTTTTTCAAAGTATTCTTTTATATCTTCTTTTTTTATTATATTATTTGAATTTTCAACTGGTAAAAAACCCCTTCTAGCATTTATCCACGGTACTTCATAATGCGACATTTTTTCTAAAGCCTTTCCATTATAATATCCAAAATATTTTATAATCACATCAAGTAACTCTCTTTTTTCGTCTACAATTATATCTTCTATATCATAATCTATATCTATTAATATATTAGCTGACTTAAATTCCTTATATTTTTCATAAATACACACATATACAGGACCATGCACCCACGCTTGGCAATCATCTTCTACTAAAAATTTTCCAAAAAATGCTTTATAAAATCCTTGTGAATAATATAAAATTTTTTGCAGTGCTAACGGTGTAATTTCTTTTCCCTTTGCAATAATATATTCTGCAATAATTTCTATTTCACTTTCTATGCTAGTATTATATTTAAATTCATTTCCTTTTTGTTTGTTTATAGCTTCTTTTACAATTTTATAAGCCCTATCTGTAATTAAATCTTTATTTTTTTCAACTAAAAAATCCATATATTCTTCATCGTTTAAGATTTTATATAGTTGGTCTGAATATATTTTTGATGGAACATCACCATTTAAATATCTTATTAATGTGACTTCTCCCCAACCTAATAGCTTCGAGAGAGGTTTTTTACCAATTTTATATTTACTTAATATTTTATTAATTTCTTCTGTTGTAATAATATTCTCTTTACTTCTATAAGCTTTATCTATTCTAATAAGATTTTCATCGTTTAATTCGTTTGAGCTAATTTCTTCTCCGCAATTCTTACAATAACCTATTAATCTGTTATAACCATATTCTCTTCCTTTGATTTCAACCTTTTCAGCAATTTCTTTTATTTCAAACTCAACCATATTATTACATTTTTCACAAAAACCTTTATTCATAACAAACACACCTTCTTTATATAAATAATCTTTTTATATTCTTTTCTGGCTTATGGAATGAAATTATAACAATAAAATTATCTTGTTTAATACTTATTTTGATATATATTTCAATTTTTTCTAGTATTCCCCAATTATTCAATTCATATTCTCTACAAAAAATATATAATCTTTCTTCAGGATTATTATAATCGTCTGCAGAATAACAAAAATCTTTTACTTCTAATTCTATTAGCATTTGCTTTTGTTTATTACTATCTAATCTATATTTTTCGATAAATCTTCTGTTTTTTTCATTCTTTAATGTTGTACAAACTATAAATTTACCTTTCTTTATACTTTGCTTTATTTTTCTTAAGTATTCCTCTATCTCCTCTTTTGTGTGATTTATGTATTTAAAAGTATTATTTGACACTAAGCTTCACATCCTTTTGTTGCGTTATTATATTTTAGTATTAATTGATACTATTTTACCATTTTTCATGTTTTCTGTCAATACAAATTACAAAATTTTTTAGATTATAATTCACCTTTTTATATATTTAAAAATATTATATAAAATAAGGAGGATACGTATGGGACTTTCTCTTAATTCTACTAGTACTAGCGTATTAAAAGAAACTAATTTTGAAAAAATAGTTGGTTGCAATTATACTGTTGCTCTTGCTGGTAATCCTAATGTTGGCAAGTCTACTATTTTTAATGCTTTAACTGGTCTTAAACAACATACTGGAAATTGGACTGGCAAAACTGTTAGCAATGCTATTGGTACGAGACAAATTAAAGATAAAAACTTTTTATTTGTTGATTTACCTCGGTACCTATTCTTTAATTTCCGATTCTGAGGAAGAAAGAATTGCAAAGGAATACATAGAGTCTGAACAAAGCGATTTAGTTCTTATTGTTATTGATGCTACTTCTATTGAAAGAAATTTAAATTTAGTTTTTCAAATTCTTAATATTACTACAAATGTCGTTGTTTGTGTTAATTTACTTGATGAGGCTAATAAAAAAGGAATTTCTATAGATTTATATAAATTATCCAATTTACTTGGCGTTCCTGTTATTGGTACTATTGCAAGGAAGAAAAAGACTTTAAATAATTTGTTAAATACTATTTATACTTCATGTACTACAGAAACTGAATATGATAGTAATAATTTAAATTTTTTAAAAAATATTAATAATTTAAGTGATGAAGAAAAACTTAATATAATTTTAAATAAGGCAAAAGAGGTTACTGAAGAAGTTTGTACATATTCCAGAAAAAATTATAATGAGAGGACTCATAAAATTGATAAAGTTCTTACTTCCAGGATTTTTGGTATTCCCATTATGCTTGCTTTTCTTGGAATTATTTTCTGGATTACTATAGTTGGCGCTAATTACCCTTCTCAGTTACTGAGTGATTTTTTTACTTTTATACAAGATAAGTTATATATATTATTTGAAATTTGCCACTCTCCTGCTTGGTTTACTAGTCTTTTTATTGATGGTGTATATAGAACTCTTACTTGGGTTATTAGTGTTATGCTGCCACCTATGGCTATATTTTTTCCGCTATTTACTTTATTAGAAGATTTGGGATATTTGCCTCGAATTGCTTTTAATTTAGATAGATGTTTTAAAAAGTGTTGTGCTTCTCGGTAAGCAGGCTCTTACTATGTGTATGGGTTTTGGATGTAATGCTGCTGGTGTTGTTGGCTGTAGAATTATAAATTCTACTAGAGAAAGACTACTAGCTATATTAACTAATGTTTTTGTTCCATGTAATGGGCGTTTTCCTTTACTTATAACTATTGCAAGTATTTTTATTGGAGGAATTGGAATAAGTTTTGGAGCTTCTTTTTTAGCTACTTTAACAGTTTTATTTATTGTTATTATAGGGATATTTATGACACTTTTTATTACTAGATTACTCTCTAAAACATTATTAAAAGGTCAACCTGCTACTTTTACATTAGAATTACCACCATATAGAAAACCTCAATTTGGAAGTATTATTGTTCGTTCAATTTTAGATAGAACGCTATTTGTTCTAGGCAGAGCTGTAGTTGTAGCAGCACCTGCAGGTTTAGTTATTTGGATATTAGCTAATGTTAATGTAAACGATTTATCTCTTTTAGAATATATTGCAAGTTTTCTTGATCCTTTTGCAAATTTAATGGGACTTGATGGTTATATTTTGACTGCTTTTATATTAGGTTTGCCTGCTAATGAAATTGTTTTACCTATATTACTTATGTGTTATTTAAAAACTAATTTAATGGTAGATTTAGATAATTATATGAGTATTGGAGAAATATTAAAAGCAAATGGTTGGACTTTACTTACTGCTATAAATGTTATGCTTATTACTATTATGCACTTTCCTTGTGCTACTACTTTATTAACTATTAAAAATGAAACTAAAAGTTTAAAATGGACTGCTTTAGCTTTTCTAATACCTACTGTTTGTGGAATTTTAATTTGTATGGTGACTACAGGGATTTATAATGTTTTTAATTAGAAAAGAGCCCAAGTTAGGGCTCTTTTCTATGCGAATATTCCTATGTATACCAACTACTCGTTTATTCTTTTTCTATCTTTTCAATTTTTCTCTTAATATTTATATATTCTCTTTCCAGTTTTTTGAGTTCTTTTTTCTTCCCCAAGAAAGCCTCCTTGTCTTTCTTGTAAAGATTATAAAAAGTTTCTACTTTTTTCTCAACTTCGGCCAATTGTTTTTCAAGAGTTTCCTTTTTATTGATTAGCTCTGACTTTTCTATGGCTTTTGCCATCTCGTCAATTTTTAATTCTACAGCTGTCTTTTCTTTTTTTTCATTAATTGACATTTTACTTATTTCCCCTGAAAAACATTCCTCTGGAAAATTTGTAATTCCAAAAAGAGAAAAACTCAAAAAAACAATACAAAAAATAAAACGATTATACCGATGATACATAAGTACCTCTCTAGTTTTTTGAAGCAAATATTGCTTCGTTAATAAAGGAATATTTAAATATATTCTATCATGTTTTTACCAAAAAGTCAATTTTTTTCGATGTCATACTCCCACAAACTTAGTTTTCCTTTTGCTTCTATAGGTTCATCAAATACTTCTACATTTTCTAGTTGCCACCCAAAGTTTTCTTTAAAGGATCTATCTGTATATATATCTTTATTCTCTTTTAATAACAATTCTTTAAAATTTGGGGACATTTTTATACAGTCTACTAACGTCACTTTTCCTAATATCTTCCCGCTTGGCAATTCTTTTGGGAGATATTTTGCTAGTCTTTTCATTGCTTCTTTATCGATTCCTTTTCCTGCATGTATTAGTAAATCTCCTCTATATTTAGTTTGCCAGCTTCTAAATTCAAACCTTTTATCTTTTTGCATTATTAATGTTGCCCACGGTTGTTTTATTGTTAATACTTTCATAACCCACTTCCTTTGCTTTTTAACTACATATATTATGAATAAAACGTATAAAATGCCTATTCTTCATAGCACTTTTTAACTACATATATATTCTTTATTATTTATTACTTTTACGATTTCTTTATAATTATTGAAAACATTATAGCAATTTTTTATTTTTATATTTGAAAAGTTGTTGTTATAAGTTTTTTCTAACATTTCTAATAGTTCATCAAAAAATCCTTCATCATTATATATAATTATAGGTTTATTAAACTCTTGGCTTCTTTTACTTTCTATAGCTGACATCAATTCATATATTGTTCCTACTCCTCCCGGTAGAAATAACAATATATCTGAATTTTCTATAAGAGCTGTTGTTCTACTACTTATATTTTCTGTTAATATTTCTACATCACATTCTAAAGTTTTAAAATCTTCTTTAAATATTTTTGGTGTTATTCCTATTACTTTTCTATTATTTTCTTTTGCTATTTTATATGAAATTCCCATTATTCCATTGTTATATGCACCGAATACTAAATCATTTTCTTTTTTAAATATTTCTTTAAATAATTTTTCTGCATTTTCTTTGTACTTTTTATCTATATTGCCTATAGATGAACAACATACTCCTATTTTCATTTTACTCATTCCTTTCCTAAAAATTTATTTTAAACATTATTTCCTACGAAATATATAATACTCTATACTATTTGTACAGAGTATTTTTTATTTTAAGCTTGATATATAGGCAAGCTATTAATTAATTCGTCATATTGTTGTGATAATTCTTCTGAGTTAAATACTATACTATTATCTACAATTTGCCAATTATTACCATTTTCTATTAAGAAATCTATTACATCTTCAGATGCATCTAATATTGCAATAATATCATTTATAGCATTTTCTACAGTTTTATCTTCTCCCGCTTCTTCTAAATCGAAAGCTAATTCATTTTTATAGAAATCTATATAATAACTATCTAAATTTTTGTCATTTACGTATGACATTGCTTTTTCATCTGTAAAAAATTCATAATATTTATTTTTACAGTCTTCTAAACTTTGTTTAGTATCTGCAATATATGCCTTTGTCTCTGTAAATTCAGGTCCATCTGCTATGTAATTCTCTGCTGTTGTAATTTGAGTAATTCTTTCATCACTTAACAAACTTGCTATTTCTAAACTATTATTAAAAGAATCTTTTAAATATTGTTTATATGCTTGTTCTAGAACTGCATAATCACCTTTTGTTGTAGTTCTATTTAACGCTTCGTTTATTTTATCCATATCTATTGTTTCTGCGCTTGCTAAATTGTTTATTTCTACTAATTCATCTTTTAGCTTTCCTTCTTGTTGCATATCGTCTATTATAAAATATGCAAATACTGCTACTACTATAAGTAATATAACCCCTAATACTATTAAGATTTTTTTCTTCATCTTATATCCTCCCCTTAATTATTATGGTAGAATTATAACATATTATAGTCGTGTTGTAAATATTTTAAATTTATTAATTTAATAATTTACATTTGCATATTTTTCCTTTTTTTACCTATACTATTTTACAAGGTGATTTAAATATGTGTACGTGTATTTCTTTTAAAACTAAAAATTATTATTTTGGAAGGAATTTAGATTTAGAATCTAGGTTTAATGAGCAAGTTGTTATTACTCCAAGAAATTTTGAATTTAAGTTAAGAAATGGAGAAGTTATAACTACTAGAAATTCTATAATAGGCATGGCTACTGTAATTGAAAATTATCCATTATACGCAGAAGCAACAAATGAAAAAGGGTTATCTATGGCAGGTTTATATTTTCCTAATAATGCTTTCTTTTTTAACGAAGAAACATCTAAGTTGAATTTAACGCCTTACGAACTTATCCCTTATTTTTTAGGATTATTTTCTAATATTTCAGATATTAGAAATATTTTGTCTAAATTAAATATTACTAATATTCCTTTTTCTAGAAATGTTCCTATAGCTGATTTACATTGGATGATTTATGATACAAATAATGAATGTATTGTTATTGAGCAAACTAAAAATGGTCTAAAAGTTTATGATAATCCTGCTGGAGTGCTTACTAATAATCCCACTTTTGATTTTCATTTAACTAATTTAAATAATTATATTAACTTATCTCCACATTTTCCAGTAAATAAATTTTCTAGTAAGATTAATTTATTACCACATAGCCAAGGAATGGGGGCGTTGGGATTACCCGGAGATACTTCTTCAACTTCCAGATTTATTAGGGCTACTTTTAATAAGTTGAATTCTATTTGTAATGATGATGAGAAAAGTAGTATAACTCAATTTTTCCATATATTAGATTCTGTAAGTATGATTCAAGGTACTACTATTACTAAAGATGATAAGTATGATATTACTACTTATTCTTGTTGTATTAATATTACTGAAGGAATTTATTATTATAAAACTTATACTAATAATCAAATTACTGCTATTAGAATGACTGAAAAAGAAAAGGATAAAAAAGAGTTATCTGTTTATAATTTAATAGAAGAACAGCAGATTAAGTACGAAAATTAAATTATAATTAGAAAAAGCTTGATATATAGATATTTGCAAATTGTAATTAGGTTTTTATTACATTATGCATAGATTATCTATATTTCAAGCTTATTATATTTTAATTATTTTTCTTGTTCTTTTGATTTTATTTCTTTATCTTTTTTTTAGCAATTTTATAAATTCTTTTATTTTACAATTTGGATTTAATTTAATATATACAAATAAAACAATTATTTGAACTATTATAAATACAAGAATTATTAGTAATATTGTTTTTACGTCAAAATTCCATCCACTTATTTTATATTTTTCGTTTTTTTCATACTCTGTTGGCAACATTTTTCCATCTTCTGGAGTATATATGCACACGTCTTCATCGCTTATAACACCTGAAGTTGTATGAATATACGTTTTACCTTCTGTAAAATAGAAATCTTTTATTTTCCCTCTACTCTTTAAGAATAATTCTACAGCTGTTAATTCGCTTTCGGAATCTGTATCATCAAGTTTTACGACTTCTAAAGTATTTGTATTATTAGTTGTAACTTTATAATATCCATTTTCAATACGATAGCCTCCGCCTCGCAAGCTTAACGAAAGAGCGAAACAGTCTCCTTCTTCTATATCATCTCTTGGGATTTCCACTTCTATTTTTTTAATCATATCTGTCCTGATACTTGCTTCTTTTATTAATTCTGAAACTCTAATTTCATATATATTATTTTCTTTTTTATCTGTAACTTTTCCTATTACTACGTAATCTTGATGCGCTTGCATAAAGTGATATAGTTCATCTTCTGCATAGATACTTGGTGATATGAATAGTATTATTAAAAATATTGTTAATATAATTTTTGCTTTTTTCATAGATTATCTCCTAATTTTATATAAGTATTGTTCAATAAGTATACCATATTTAGGAGAAATTGTAAATATTTTGTAAATGCTGTTTAGCAAACACTGGTTACAAGACTTACTATTATACACAATTATAATATAACAAAATTTAAATTTTTATTTGTTATTATTCTCCTCTAAATATCTTTGGTACATTTTATCCATACTAGAAATATATTGTATATCTTGTTTTACCCTAAATTTTTCATATTCTTTTTCGGCTTTTTCAACAGCTTGCTTATGTGAAATTTTTCCTGAATTCTTAAGTATTTCTTTTTTTCTAAATTTTAAAAGATTATCTGTTTCTTCTATCCAACCCTTCATTGTCATAACTTGACTTTCTTCTGCCATTGATTCGGCATAATCTAAAAAGAAATTTGTTAAATTGTTCAATTTTTTTAATTCATCTTCACTTAAGTAGTTCTTTGCTATACTAACATCATATTTATATATCATTCCATCAGGTGCATCTTTCCAAGTAGTTAATCCCATATTTTCTTTTTCTGCATTTACTCGATTATAAATTAATTCCGCTGCAGTATGTCCTGTTATTGCATAATGTAATTTATTTTGAACAATTTTGAAAAATGTATATGCCTCCTCTGATTTTTTGTCATAATCAATAGAGGTGGCTATAAATAAATCTGTTATTTTTTGATAAGCCATTCTTTCACTTGTACGAATTATTTTTATTCTTTCTAATAATTCTTCAAAATATTGTTTATTTACTTTGCCACCGTTTAAAAATCTATCATCATCTAAAACAAAACCTTTTACCATATATTCTTTTATTATTTTGCTTGCCCATTGTCTAAATTTTATTGCTTTTTTTGAATTTACTCTATATCCTATCGATATAATCATGTCTAGATTATAATATTTTGTTTTATAATTTTTATTATCTGGTGCAGTATATTCCAAAATGGAACATACTGATTTTTCTTCTAATTCTTTTTCAGCAAAAATATTAGAAATATGTTTATATATGGCTGGTCTTTGTACGTCAAACAATTCTGATATTGCATTTACATTTAACCATACGTCTTCATTTTGCAGTACTACTTCTATTTTTGTATTTCCTTCTTCATCAGTATAAAAAACAATGTTATTTTTATTTCCAATTAGTTTGTTATTCACAATAATAAACCAACTCCATTTCTTATTTGTTATATATTATCAAACAATCGTTCTTTTGTCAATTGTTTATATACATCAATTTTTTTATTTTTTTAATTTCCCTATTGACATTTTTATAA
Source organism: uncultured Clostridia bacterium (assembly GCA_944391575.1). Lineage (GTDB taxonomy): Bacteria > Bacillota > Clostridia > TANB77 > CAG-508 > CALXUC01. The sequence continues at coordinate 12,021 of CALXUC010000040.1, forward strand.
AAAAGATATACAATAGCAATATCGAAAACAAACATTTATTTGTAACACAGGAGGTAAAACATATGAATAAGTTAATACATTTAGGAAACCCATTAGTAAATACACCTTATTTAACTACTAGTATTTTAGGGAAAATTTATAATTTAGATATTAAGTATAAGAATATTGCTAAAATAGAATTAAATAAATTAGATAATAAAATAGAATTGATATTACCTAAATCTTATAAAAATTTAGATAATACAAATATAATAAATTCTGCTATTCAAAAATTGTATGATAAAATGGCTATCTCTATTTTAGATAATGCTATGGAAACTGTTAGATATTTATTAAAATTTGCTCCTGAGGATTATAAGGTGGAGAGATTAAAAGATGTTTGGTATAAATGCTCTACAAATAAGACAATTACTATAAATCCTGATATTGTAAAATATAATGAGGAAACGATTATTACTACACTTATCCAAGCTTTTTGCAAAACTCGTTTTAAATCTAATTCTAAGAATTATAAAAAAGCATTAAAACAAGGTTTGGAAAATTATGAATTGTTTAAAAATAATCAAATTTTAAACTTAAGGGATTCAAGAAAAATTGTAAATGCTGGATAATTAATAAAATATAAAGTTAAAGCTTCAAGCTTCTCCTGTATAATACCCCTGCCATTTTAATAAGCAATTTTAATAAGCACCTACTGAAGTAAGTGCTTATTTCTGTCGGGAAAATTATTTTTTATTTCCAAAAATATTTTTGGGATTATATTTTTCATTCACACAGTCTTGATAATTTTTTTCATTTTTCTCTAAAGATTCTTTTAGTGCTTTCTTTTCATCATCATTTGCCCAATATCTATATTCTAGCATAGAAAGTAATCCTATAGTTTCAGTTGAGAAAATCTGGTTATTCCCCATTTGAGTATCACCAAACTTATAAACATAATTAGGATCTCTATTTTCTTCAAAGTGCTTCAATAATTTTGGGGGAACTTTTTCTTTGTATTCTTTTCCCATATAATTTATTATTTCTAATATTTCTACATATGCTTTAGCATACGAGCCAGTCTTTTGTAATTCCATATAGTCTTCATTCCTTTCAATTTAACGCTTTTTTTATCTCATATTTTCTGAAATTTCTTTATTTTTATTAACCTCATTAACTATATGTTGTTCTGCTTTTATTTTATCTGTAGTTTTCGCCATAGACATACTTAATGCCAAAGCCAAATCATTTGTGCTTAGGTTATTTTGCTTCATAAATTCCATTATTTTTTCAGCTCCAGTTTTTTCCTTATTTACCATTTCTGCTTCATTTTCTTCTTTAGTTTCGTTTAGTTCATTCTCTATCTTTTTTTCTTCAAATCTTTCTTCTAATGTTCCAAGTATCTTTTTAAATAATTCTGAATCTCCCTTTGCCTCTTTTATTGATATTTTCATTTTATCAAGATCTGTTTCTCCACCTGTCAAAAGCTCATAAAAAATTTCTTCTCGTTGATTAAGTAACTCCACAGTATCTCTTTCATTATGATGATATATAGAGATTTCTTCTTCATCGTCACGTATCATCATTCCGTGTTCGTGATAATATTCTTTAGAATTAATTCCTTTTTCTTCTAAATACTTATTAATAGTATCTGCAATTATTAATTCTATTTTTCTAATAGGTGTATCTAAAGTAGTGATATTAAATTCTTTCATAACTTCTTCATTTGACATATTTAATATTTGCTCAGCCCTATTCATAATTTCTTCTTTTGACGCATTCCAAGGGATAGCGATTTCTTTTACTCTATAAGGGAACTGAAAATGATGTGTAAATTTTCCTTGGCTATCTAATGTGAAAAAATATTCATTACCCATATCTGGATCTATAATCTTTGTTATTATTTTTGGAGTAAATGCACTTTTTCCAACAATTTTACTCCTATTATCACCTAAATCACTCTTATCTTTTGCTAATTCTTTGTATTTTTTACTATCTCTGTCTACTCTTCCATCGCTATCATAGAAACTATCCGTATCAAAGACATCATCTTTAAAATAAATTTCTTCAAATAATTCCAACGATTCTTTATATTTCTTTCCTTCTTTCTCCATATTTACCACCAAACCTTTCTATTAATAATAAGTATTATATACTATATCAATTTTTTGTCAAGTTAATTTATTTAAGAAGTTTTCCCATTTTTCAATAAAAGTTTCTAAAGTCTTCTTATATTAAGCATTTTAAAGGAAAAAAATAATTTAGATTTTATTTTTTTATTTCATATTTTGTTAAAATCTATATAAAAATTATTGTAAATTGTGGATAACTATTTTCTGTTTTTCTTTTTTGAATATTTTTACTTTCCTTTTTTATTTTTTAGCAACACAAATAAACCTATGTCTTTTAGTTTACATAAGTTTGAAGTTGCTTGATTTATATTTTTAAAACCAACTTATTTGCATATCTTTCTGCTTTCTACCTTTCTCTTTTTTGTTTTTTATTCCGTTTAAATTAAAATTAAATATTTTCTTCATTCCTCTTGCTACTGCATAATATACAAATACTATATCTTTATTTTTTCTTATACTTTCCGAAGCTTCAAATACAACCATATATTGTATTTGTTTTTGATTATCTGAAAACATTGCTATAAATCCTATTATTATTGTTAACAGCACATTTAATGTTCGTATACTATTCAATGTTCTCAATAATTCTTTTTCAAATCCAAATTGCTGTTTCTTAAATCTGAAGTATTCTTCTATTATTGTTTTGGTAAATTTATTATATCAAAGGAGCGATAAAATGTCATCTTATTTTTATTAAATTTTTAATATTTTTAGTAATTTTTCTAATATTTTTTTCCATATCAAATTTTGGGTTTCAAAAAATGGGGAAACTCCTTTAAAATTATCACTTTTCTACATTTTTTATTTTTTATTTCATTTAAGCTGCTTCAAATTCATAATTATCAGTAGGAAGTTTGGCACCACTTCTTTTTAACAATTCAAATTCGTCATATTCCGTCATACCATAAGTTGCTAAAATATCCTTGATTTCTGGTCTTGTTTGCTCTGGTAATCTAGCTGCAAAAATAGCAAATAATTGTGGATTATCATACAAGGCATTAATTTGCGGAAAAGCAACTAATAATTTAAATCCGCTTTTTTGTGCTTCTTTTACATTTTCGAGAATGTATTTAAAATAAAATGTATTATTTTCTTTGTATAATATAGCAACTTTATATTTTTTTCCTGTTTTTACATCTTTCCATACTAAATACACTGAATCTTGTTTCATTTTTGATTACACCTCTTCTTTCAATTTATATATTTCTAATATTCGCTTTTTTTGTGAATTTTTAGTGATAATGTCCCGCTTTTAATTTTAAATTTTTAGTGAAAATGTCCTGTTTTTTTATTAAAATGCAAAGTTATTTTTTAGTA
>CALXUC010000041.1 GCA_944391575.1 uncultured Clostridia bacterium
ATAATGAGTTCAGAAGAAATCTTTGAAAAGGTAAAAGCTATAATAGTTGATCAATTAGGTGCAGAAGAATCTGCAATTACATTAGAATCATCTTTTATAGACGATTTAGAAGCAGATTCATTAGATATAGTTGAATTAGTAATGGGAATTGAAGAGGAATTTGGAATCGAAATTCCTGATGCAGATGCAGAAAAAGTTGTTACTGTAGGAGATGTAGTAGATTATATTAAAGAAAATGTGTAATTAAAAAATTATAAAAAGTCAAATGTTTATGAAAAAAGGACATTGGCTTTTTTATTTTTTCTAAAGAGTGTAACAATTCAGCAGATATTTAAATAAAAGCTTGATATATAGCTATTTGCAAGTCAAGACCCGGATTGTGTAGCCATAGCTATGTTTTGACTAAAAATAGCTATATATTAAGCTTTTAGGAAGTATATTTTGAAAAAGTGTAAATTTTTTCTTCTAAACCTAGTTGCATATTTGAGTAAACTATGCTATAATTTGAGTGTTGATTTAAGAGGAAAAGAGAGGATAATATGCTTGAAAATTTAGAAAAAATAGAATCAATAGTAGGATATAAGTTTAAAAATGTGGATTTATTAAAAACTGCATTTGTTCATACTTCGTATGCATATGAAAACAAAGTTCAAAGTAATGAAAAATTAGAATTTTTAGGAGATGCTATTTTAGAATTTATTGTCAGTTCATATTTATATAAAAACTATTCAAAATTAAAAGAAGGAGAAATGACTAAAGTTAGAGCTCAAGTAGTTTGCGAAGATAGCTTATATAAAGTTGCTATTAAGCATAATTTTAGTGATTTCTTGTTTATGGGAAAAAGTGAATTATGTGTAGATGGAAATAAGAGACCAGCAGTTTTAGCGGATTCTATAGAAGCATTTATTGCAGCATTATATATTGATTCTAATGATATTAATATACCGAAAAAATTTATTTTAGATAATTTAAAAGATTCTATTGAAGAAGCTACATTAAATGTAGGGAAAAAGGATTATAAAACAGTATTACAAGAGAAATTACAAGTACATGGTGATGTTAAAATCGAATATATAACTATAAAGGAGGAAGGACCTGACCATCATAAAATATTTACTGTAGAATTATATTGTGATAATAAAAAATTAAGTATAGGACAAGGTAGTAGTAAGAAAAATGCAGAAATAGAAGCGGCAAGAATAGCATTAAATAAATTACAGTAAAACTTAAAAAGGAGAGTGTTGTTTGTATGAAGCGTAAATATATAATACCAATTTTCGTACCGCATCAAGGATGTCCAAACGCTTGTGTTTTTTGCAATCAAAAAAGCATAAGTGGAGAGGCAAAAAAAGTAACTACGGAAGATGTAAGAAAAACGATAGAATATTATTTAAAGAACTTTGAAAACGATAATACTGAAAAAGAAATTGCTTTTTTTGGTGGAAGTTTTACTGCAATAGAAAAAGAAAGACAAGAAGAATTATTAGAAATTGCTAATGAATATATAAGAGAGAAAAAGGTATCAAGTATTAGAATTTCTACAAGACCAGACTGCATAGATAAAGATATATTGAAATTTCTAAAAAAGTACAAAGTAAAAACAATAGAATTAGGTGTTCAATCTGCAAATGATTACGTTTTAGAAAAAGCAAAACGTGGACATACTTTTGAAGATGTAGTAAATGCATCTAAACTTATAAGGAGATATGGCTTTATATTAGGTCATCAAATGATGATAGGCTTGCCAGAAAGCACAAGACAAGATGAAATAGAAACAGCTATTTCTTTATGCAAATTAAAACCTAAAATGGTAAGAATATATCCTGTACTAGTTGTAAAAAATACAGAGTTAGAAAAAATGTATAAAGAAGATGAATACGAGCCATTAACATTAGAGCAAGCTGTTGATAGGGCTAAAGAGGTATATTATATATTTAATAAAAAGAAAATACCTGTAATAAGATTAGGATTACAAAATACAGATACAATAAGTAATCCAAAAAATGAAAAAAGTGAGATTGTGGCAGGCCCATTCCACCCAGCTTTTAGACAATTAGTAGAAGCTGCTATATGGTATGATGCAATGGTAACAAAAATAAAATCAACTACAGTAAAGGCTAAAATAGTTGAAATAAGAGTAAATCCAGAAAATGTAAATAATGCAATAGGTCATAAAAAAGAAAATATTAAGAAAATTAAAGAGCTATACGATGTAGATGTAAAAGTAGTTGGAGATGAAACTTTAAGACCTGAAAAAATAGAATTGAAAATAAAAGAGATATATAAAAATTTCTTAGATGAAGAGGATAAGAAAACTACAACAAAAATGAAATAGTATAAATTTGGAAAAAAGATAAATACTAATAGTAGGTGATAAGATGGCAAAATTAAATAGAAGAACAAGATTTATTTTAAAAAGATATACATTAACATATTCAAAAATAATAATAGGAACACTTTTAATGGCAATAGGTATTGCACAATTCTTATTGCCTAATCAACTATCTTCAGGAGGATTTTCTGGAATTGCAACAATAGGATATTATTTATTTAATATCCCGATGGGATTAATAGTATTCGCGTTAAACATACCAGTATTTATAGTTTCATATTTTAGAGTAGGAAAAATCTTCTTTATAAAATCATTGATAGGAACAGTTTTTTTATCTCTATTTTTAAATATATTTGAAACTTTACCAGCATTAACAGAAGATAGATTCTTAGGATGTATTTTCGGTGGAATTTTAGTAGGAATAGGCACAGCTTTAAATTTAGTAGCGAAAGGTTCAACAGGAGGAAGCGATTTAATATCATATATTATAAGAAGCTATAAACCTCATTTAAGAACTGGAAATTTAATTACAATAATCGATATAATTATAGTAGGGCTTAATGTATTATTCTTTAAAGAAATAGAAATAGGTTTATATTCTGCAATAACTATATTTATAATGGGCAAAATGATAGACATAGTATTTGAAGGAACAAATTTCTCTAAAATGATATATATAGTATCTAAAGATTACGAAAAAATTTCAAATAAAATAAACAATGAGATAAAAAGAGGAACAACGGGGCTATATGGAAAAGGTATGTATAAAAATGACGAAATGACAATACTATTATGCGTTGCTGGCAGAAATGAGGTAGTAAAAATAATTCAAATTGTTAAGAAAATAGATAAAAGAGCATTCGTTATAGTTGCTAATGTAAGAGAAGTAATAGGAAATGGCTTTAAACATGAGTAATTTTATTAATTTATTATATATATTATTTTAAATATAAATTTTTTGAGTAATCCTATCAAATAAAATATTCGTAGAATTTCTAAATATTTTTTACGGCACCCTTCCAAGGTAAACTTGAACTCTTTCCGTAAAAAATATTAAGAACTTCTAACTCTATTTTATTATGAATAGTTTTACTCTGCAAAATTTATATTTAAAATACTAATTAAAATAAAAAAGGAGTAATAGAATTAGTAATGAAAGTACAAGAATATATATTAAAACCTAAAAATGATTTTAATTCAATGCATATTTTTGAATGTGGTCAATGCTTTAGATGGAATTTGCAAGATAATGGCAATTATATAGGAGTTGTTAAAAATTCTGTAATAGAAGTAATTGAGAAAGATGATGAGGTTATTTTTAGAGGAGTATCTGAAGATAATTTAAAAGATATTGTTGTAGATTATTTTAATTTGAATAAAGATTATGGGGAGATTAAAAATAAACTTTCTAAAATAGATGATTATTTAAAAGAAAGTATAAAGTTTGGAAATGGTATAAGAATTTTAAATCAAGATATTTTTGAAACTATAATATCATTTATTATATCAGCTAATAATAATATACCTAGAATTAAAAAGATAATAGAAAATCTCTCTAAAAATTATGGAAAAGAAATAGAGTATGACGGAAAAACTTATTATACATTTCCAACAGTGAAAAGCTTAAGTAAAGCTACAGTGGCTGATTTGAGAAATTTAGGTTTAGGTTTTAGAGATAAAAGAGTATATACAACTACTAGGATGATTTTGAAAAATGAATTTGATATAGAGAAAATTAAAAACTTCAAAGATACAGAAATGATAAGAGAAGAACTCTTAAAATTAGATGGAGTAGGTCCTAAAGTGGCAGATTGCATACTTTTATTTGCTTTTAATAGATATGATGTATTCCCTATTGATGTTTGGGTAAGAAGAGTAATGAACGATTTATACATAAAAAATCTAGATGAGAGTAAAGTAAGTAAGGTTGAAATAAAAAAATTGGCAGAAGAAAAGTATGGTGAACTAGCAGGACTTGCACAACAGTATTTATTTTATTGGAAAAGAGAGAATGGGTAAAAATTTTAAAATTTACAAAACATTCTTTCGTAAAAATTTTAGCTGTTTGCTTGATTTTTACCAAAAAGTATAGTATAGTATTTAGTATAGAAAAGAAGAATTTATCAATATATAAATTATACTATAATAAGAGGTAAAAAAGAAATGGAAACAAATTTGGTGTACTTTGATGAAACTGGTGATGATGGATTAATAAAAACGTCAAGTGAAACATTTATTTTGACTAGTATATATATGTCATCTGAAAGTTGGCAAAAAAATTATAATCAAATGAAATTTTTAAGAAAAGAGTTAAAAGAAAAATATGGATTTCATATAAAAGAAGAAATGCATACAAAATACTTTTTAGCAGATAAAGATCCATATAGAAAATATAATTGGAATAAAGAGATAAAACTAGAAATCTTAAAAGCATTTACATTAGCTATTGCAGACTTAGATTTGACTTGTATTAATGTAATAATAGATAAAAATAAAATAAAAAAACAGGATTATAAAATATTAGAAAATGCTTTAAAATATAATATCCAAAGAATAGATAATGATAGTAACGGAAAATGGAATTATATAATAATTACAGATAGAGGTAGAATAGCACCAATGAGAAAAACAGCTAGAGCAATAAGGGCATATAACCCTATACAGTCGAAATATTCGTATACTTTTAAAAATCAACCTATTTCAAGTCTAATAGAGGATATATTAGAGAAAGATTCAGATGAATCATATTTTATACAAATATGTGATTTTATTTCATATTTTGTACATTTATATTATAAATGTTGTATAAATAAAAATGCTTTACCAAATAGAATTGGAAAATTAATAGATAAAAAATTTGTAGGTAGTGTAATGGCAACATTAAAAAAGTCAAATAAATTAAATTTAAATGCAAATAGATCTAATAGTTATGGCTTAGTTATTTATCCTAAATGAAAAACACTACCTACGGTACATTCGTACTTTCAGTAGTTCATTATTATTATATTAAAAGAATTCTTAAATGTCAATACTTTTTTATAAAAATAGGAAGAGTTATGAACGATTTATACATAAAAAATCTAGATGAGAGTAAAGTAAGTAAGGTTGAAATAAAAAAATTGGCAGAAGAAAAGTATGGTGAACTAGCAGGACTTGCACAACAGTATTTATTTTATTGGAAAAGAGAGAATGGGTAAAAAAGAGGTGATACCATGTCACTACAATTATTATTAGGTAGAAGCGGTACAGGCAAAAGCGAGTACATATATAATGAAATTAAAAATTTAATAGATAATAAAGAAAAAATATACATAATAACACCAGAACAATTTTCATTTACTGCTGAGAAAAAATTGTTAGAAGTTTTAGGAAGAGAAGCAGTAGTAAATGCAGAGGTTATTAGTTTTAACAGAATTGCAACGAGAGTGTTCACAGAAGTTGGAGGCTTAACTAAAACACATTTATCAAAATGTGGCAGAGTTATGCTTATTTATGATATATTAAATAGAAATAAGAAAAATTTAAAATTTTTAAGTGGTGGCGAAAAAAATATTTCTGTAGTATTAAATGCAATAACTGAGTTTAAGAAACATAATGTTAGTAATTTAGAAGAAGTTATTAATACAACTGAAGATGAATATTTAAAAATCAAATTAACAGATTTAAATTTATTATATCAAGCTTTTGAAGAGAGCATAAAAGATAAGTATATAGATGAAACTGACGTGTTATCTTTATTAGCTCAAGAATTAGAAAAGAGTAAAATGTTTGATAATACTTTAGTATATATAGACGAGTTTTTAGGATTTACTGCTCAGGAATATGAGGTTATAAAAGAAATATTAAAAAAATCAAATAAAGTAACTGTTGCTTTAACTACAGATTTAAAGGAAAATGAAAATTTAGATGATTTAAATATTAAAGATATTTTTTATGAGAGTAAGAAAACAGCAAGTAAATTGGTAAAAGCAGCACGTGGAGTGAATGTAAAAATAGATAAGAGTATGTTTTTCAAAAATACATATAGATTTAAAACGGAAGAATTAAAATTTATAGAGAAAAATATAGATAAATTAATATTATCCACATCTTATGAACAAAAAGTGGATAACGTGAGAATATTTTTAACTAGAAATCCATATTCAGAAGTAGAATATCTAGCAAGGAGTATTTTAAAATTAGTAAGAGATGAAAATTATGAGTATAACGATATTTCAATTATAACGAAAAATATAGATACTTATAGTAGTTTAATAAAAGCAATTTTTAGTAAATTTAATATACCTGTTTTTATAGACGAAAACGCTGATATGAATGATAATTTGATTGCTAAATATATAATTTCTATTCTGGACATAATCGACAGAAATTGGAACCACGATGACGTTTTTAATTATTTAAAAAATTCTTTTTCAGGTTATGATACAGATGATATATTTGTACTAGAGAAATATGTTTTAAAGTGGGGAATTAAAAATAAGAAGTGGCTAGATACTTGGGATTTTGAAGATGAAAATACTGCTAAATTAGAAAATATAAGAAGAGATTTTGTAGAGAAAATTTTAGATTTAAAAAATAGAATAAATAAAAAAAGAGATTATACAAATATAACTAAATCTTTATATACGTTTTTAATTAATAATAATTTAGAAGATAAATTGAATAATGAAATCGAAAACTTAGAGAAAAATAATTTAATAGAAGTTGCGAATGAATATAGAGCTAGTATTAAAGTTATTTTTGATGTTTTAGATGAAATAGTTATGATTTTTAAAGAGCAAGAAGTTTCTTTAAATAAGTATAAGGAAATCTTAAAATTAGGGTTTGAAAATGTAAGTACTGGTAAAATTCCAGCAGTGTTAGATAGTGTAACTGTAGGCGATATAAATCGTTCAAAATCGCATGAAGTAAAAGTAGTATTTTTAATAGGATTAAATGATGGTGTGTTCCCAGCAGCAGCTAAAGACGAGGGATTTTTAAATGATGAAGATAGAGCAATTTTAAAAACTTACGGAATGGAATTAGCTTCTGATACATTGGGACAGTTATATGAGGAGCAATTTAATGTATATAAAGCATTTTCAGTAGCAGAAGAAAAATTAATATTAACTTACGTTTCTTTAGATAAAGAGGGGCAAACATTACGCCCATCTTCTCTTATAAGTAAAATGAAGAAATACTTTCCTAAATTAAAAATAGAAAGCGATATTTTGCATAAAGAAAGCGAAATTACATTAGAAAAAGATACATTTGAAGAACTACTTATAAATTTAAGAAAATTTCAAGATGGCGAAAGCATAGATAAAATCTGGTTTGAAGTATATAATTGGTATGACAATAATTATCATAATAAATTGCAAGAGGCAATAAAAGGTATAGATTACTCTAATTTAGCATCTGATTTAAATGAGGAAAATGTTAAAAAGTTATATGGAAGTACTTTGAAAACTAGCATATCTCGATTAGAGCAATATAAAAATTGTCCATTTTCATATTATTTGAAATATGGTTTAAAGCTACAAGAAGAACAAGAATTATCGCTAAAACCTATAGACACAGGCTCATTTATGCACGAAGTTATAGATGAATTCTTTAAAAAATATGAAGATGTATGCTTAAGAGAAGTTTCAGACGAGGATATCGAAAAAAGTATTTATGAAATAATAGACGAAAAATTAAACTTACCAAAATATTATATGTTTACAAGTAATTCAAAATTTATAAATATGACGATAAGGCTAAAAAAAGTAGTAGTAAGATCTATAAAGTATATTGTATACCAATTAAAAAACAGTAGTTTCAAAATACTTGGAAATGAAATGGAATTTAAAGAAGGAAAAGAATACCCTCCAATTATAATGGATTTAGAAAATGGAGAAAAAGTAGAAATAACTGGAAAAATAGATAGAGTAGACATTGCAATAGCAGACGATAAAAAATATATACGAATAATAGATTATAAATCTTCTGTAAAAAATATAAATTTAAATAAAGTCGTAAACGGCTTGCAAATACAACTTATTACGTATTTAGACAGCATTACAAAAATAGAAGATGTAATACCAGCAGGAGTTATGTATTTTAACTTAATAGAACCAATGGTAAAGGAAAAGAAAAACTTAACAGATGAAGAAATAGAACAAAAAATACGAAGCCAATTTAAGATGAAAGGTTTAATATTAGCAGATGTAAAAGTCGTAAGAATGATGGATAATAGATTGGAAGTAGGAACATCAGATATTGTAGCGGCAGAGATAACAAGTAAGGGAAATTTATCAGAACGTGGCAGTAATCCAATAACAGAGGAAGATTTTAAAAATTTGCAAAAAGAAGTAAGAAAAATAGCTAAAAAAATATCAAGAGAAATTTTAAAAGGAAAAATAGATATAAAGCCTTATAAAGAAGGTAAAAAAACTGCCTGCTCATATTGTAGCTACAAATCTATATGTAGGTTTAATACTAATATTAAGGGCAACGAGTATATGAAGATTAAAAGTAAAAAGAAGAATGAGATATTGGAAGAGATAAGGGGAAAATAAGTTTTTATAAAATTTTTACTGAATTGTAACAATAATTTGAAAATAATTTTGAAATTGTATAGATTTTTTTTGAAAAATACATTATACTATTATAAAGAGATTAAAAAACTATAAAAAAGATTATTGTAGTTAAGGACTAGGAGAGTGAATATAATGACTTATGAATTTGCTAAATATCCTGATGGTACATTAGGAGTGTTTTCTAATATTGGAAAAAAAGATAATGGTGAAGAATATATACGTATAACTTTTGAAAGACCACGAGACTATGGATTTGATACTTATGTAATTGAACTTCCAAGTTATAATATTGTTTTAGATGACGGAAATTATTCTGACGAGGAAAAGAAAATGTTTTTAGAAATTGTCAAAAACGGATCTTCTTTTTTCTTTAAATATGCAAGATTAGGAGGACTGGAAATTGCCTAGTATATTTGAATTAAAACGGATATAAAATCTATTTTTCTTTGCATTATTTTCAAATTGTTGAAAAATGGAAAACAATTCATTCAGGTAATATTAAATTTTATTGTTAAAAAAGAACTAGTTTTGCGAATAGTAGAAATTTACAGTAATTATAAATAATTAACAGGAAGAAAATAAAAATTTTGAAACTTTTTACTAACCTAAATTGTATTCTTTTTAAAGAAAGAAATTTCTAATAAAAGAAATCAAGAAAGGTAAAAGGTGATTTAAATGAAAAAGAAAATTATTATACCAATTATTATTATAGTAGTGCTTGCGATATTATTAATTCCAATTCCGACAAAATTAAGAGATGGAGGAAGTACAGAGTACAGAGCCTTATTATATTCAGTAACTAAATACCATGAATTAGTTCCAGCTAGTGAAAATGAAGAAGAACAATACTTAGATGGAACAAGTGTAAAAATATTAGGAATGGAAGTTTTTAATAGCAAAGAAAAAGCAACAGTAGAAAATAACGAGAATATAGTAGGTAATGAAAATAATACTGAAACAGTAGGAAATACTTCAAACAATAAAATTGTTGTCACACACGATGGAATTACCAATATATCTGCATTAGATAATTTTATAGATAATGCAGACAGATATAATGAAAATCCAATTTCAAGTGAAATTGAAATTGTTAGATATACAGTAGAAGGAGACGAAACGTTAACAACTTTAAAATACGATAAAGACAATAGCGTACTTACTTTAATAGAAGATTATACAAAAGATAAATATGGATCACAAGAAATAGTAACAAATACATTTTCAAAGGGAGAATTTGATTTAGTTAAAAGTGTAAGAGACAATTACATTGATATAGATTTAATTGCTAACACAGAAAATGAGGAAGAAAAAGAAATTAGAATATGTTCTTACCAAAAAGATTTTGAGAAAAATAAAGATCAAGAAAGAGAAAAAATTAGTGAAACTTTATCAAAAAACGATGAATATGATATAAATAAATTAGTTAAGTATAATGGAACTCTATATGCAAAATCAAATGCGATTATAGATTATGCAGGAAATCCTGACGGACCAATAGGGACAATTAATAAATTAATTGGTGAAGAATATGTACCTACTTTAGACGGAGAAACTAATTCTGAAGAATTACTAAATGCAAAAGTAAGTGAAGCAAATGAAGAAATAATGGTATTATATTATAATAATGCATATGTGTTATTTCAAGTAGTAAATTTATAATTTTAAATTTTTGAACTTTAGGTTTGTTACTATTTACAGCTAAAATTACAAAATATCTTAGAAGTACTTATATATTAATATTTTGCAATCAAAGACCCGGATTGTTATGCTCTAGCTATGTTTTTGATAAAAAATATTAATATATAAGTACTATTAATGTTTTTTAATTGTGATTTGTAACTTAGGTTTTCCTAAAGTTCATTTTTTTCTATCTTTTATAAAATTTTTACTAAATTGTAACAAAATTAATGAGCATAATTTGACAAAGTGTAGAATAAAGTATATAATAAAGTGTAGAATAAAGTATAGGACAAATTACCACATTTTGTCATGAAAGGAAAGTGATTAAAAATGAATTTGGGAATAGAATCTGAAAAACTAGAATTTAAAAAAAGTACAAGTGAGCTTAATGAGGGAGTAATATCATTATCAGCTATGTTAAATAAACATGGAGAGGGTACAGTATATTTTGGAGTTAAAAATAATGGAGATATAATTGGGCAAAAGGATTTAAATGAGGGAACATTAAGAGATGTTTCAAGAAAAATAGCAGAGGGAATAAAACCACAAATAATTTCGAATATTGCACTAGAATTAATAGAAGATAAAAAAATTATAAAAGTTTATGCAAAGGGAAATAATGTTCCTTATTCAGCATTTGGTAAATATTATAGTAGATCGTTCGACGAAGATAAACAATTGTCACCAGAAATGCTGAAAGCTTTGATAAATAGAGAAGGGGAACCAGATTATATAATTAATAAATTATCTGTGAATCAAGATTTAACTTTTAAAGTATTAAAAGGATTATATATAGCAAATGATGTAAAAATAAATAATGAAAAGTTTGAAGAAAATCTAGGATTAAAAACAAGTGATAATAAATATAATTTTATGGCAGAATTATTAGCAGATAATAACGATATATCTATTAAAGTAGTAACTTTTGCAGGAAAAGATAAATCTGTTATGCTTAAAAGAACTGAATATGGAGGTAAATGTTTATTAGTATCAGTTAATAATGTTTTGGAGTATATGGAAAGCATAAATGAGACAAAAGTAAAAGTTGGAGGTATTAAAAGAATAGAAGAAAAGTATTTCGACTTTAGTTCGTTTAAAGAGGCATGGTTGAATGCTTGTATACACACTAAATGGTCTGAGGAAATACCACCAGTTGTATATATATATGATGATAGAATAGAAATCGTATCAAATGGAGGGTTGCCATCCGCATTGACGAGAGAAGATTTTTTTGCGGGGGTTTCTAAACCAATTAATAAAAAACTTATAAAAATTTTTGGAGATTTAGATTATATAGATCAAACTGGTCACGGTATTCCTTTAATAGTAAAAAAATATGGAAAAAAAGCATTTTATATAAGTGAACATACAATTATAGTCACAATACCACTAAATAAAGAATTATTAGAAAATGTTGAAAACAAAAATGCATATAATGATCTGAATGAATCAGAGGTTAAAGTCTTATCGATATTAAAAAATGATTCTAACTGTAAAATTAGTGATTTGGCTAGGATGACTGATTACAGTGAATCCTATATTAATAAAATTTTGCGTTATCTAAAAGAAAAAAATTATATTAAACGTATTGGAGCTAATAAAAATGGATATTGGAGTGTATGTGGGTGAGAAATGTTTTATATTATTATATAAAGATGAAAATATAAAACTCCAAAAAACATTGTAGTTAAAAAGAAGAGTGAATAGATTAAAAATTTGCTAAATAATAAAATTTTTAGTATAATAATTATATAACCTTTTATTATTCAAATTATTATTCAAACAGCTCTCTAAAGGAGCATAGGAGGCACAATGTTTAAGCGGATTTTCTTGATTATTATTATCTGCTTAATAGGAGCAGGTGTTGGGCATTGGTATTTGAGGCAGTCACCTACTGATATAACAGAGGTACAAGGAAAGATAGAAAATAAAAAAATTTTTGATAGTCATCTTCAGATGTACGTAGATCGAACGGCTGCCGAAAAATTTTCTAAAGAGGCCACTGAGATATTGGCTTCAGATGCTTCTGAGACTGAAAAAAGATGGAAGCTTAATTTAGCTTATTTCCGTTACTGGATTTCAGAAACGGTAAAAAGCAAGTTAGAGAGCTTAAGGTAATAGCAAAATTTAGCCCAGTTCAAATTGAACTGGGCTTTATTGCGTTATAACACTGCAATGATATACAAAATATATTGGGGAAAATAGGATAAAAAGCGAGATTAGTAGCTTGCTTTTATTTCTGAAACGATGTATAATAGATAGGAATTTAATTATAAGTATATAAAATATAAATGTGAGAAGTTTACAGAGAAGTTCACAGAAAATGAACGAAAGGTATTAAATGGATTATTAAAATAATCATAAAAGAAATATTATACTTTAACGAAAGGAACAAGATTAAAATGAGTAATTATAAAATTTCAAATAAAAGAAAAATTGTAATTTCAATAAAAGAAAGTATTTCGAGGATAGTATTATTTTTCTTATATAGAGGAATTAAAGTCTTATACAAGAAGGATAGTAGGGTTAAAGAAGAACTAGACGCTTTAGAAGAAGGATTTTCATTAGAAATGAAAACATCTATTAATGGTCCTAAATTAATAATAAAAAAAGAAAATAATGATATAATAAAATTAAAAGAAGCAGAAAATGTGGATATATCAATTTGTTTTAAAAGTATAGATGCTGCTTTTTTAGTATTAACAGGTAGACAAGGAGTGGCACAAGCTTATGCAGAACATAGATTTACATTAAAAGGAGATATTGCTGTTGCAATGGCAGTAGTGAGATGTGTAGATTTAGTAGAAAGCTATCTTTTCCCTAAATTTATAACTAAAAATATATTAAAAGAAGTTCCTAAAAGAGAAAAATCTATGTTGAGTATTTATAGAACAATAATTTTAAATTTTTAAAAATTAATTTGATATATAGTTATTTACAAACCAAGTCTCGGATTGTTAAGTCATAGTTATGTTTTGATTAAAAATAACTATATATCAAACTATTAATAAATAAAATTAAAGGAGAGTAAATCATTATGATACCAGATTATTATGAATTTCAAAATAGCGCAAAAATATTATCAGGAGAATTCGCTTTAGAAAATATTCCATCAGAATTAATTGCTTTAAATGGGAAAAATATTTTATTAATTTCAGATAAAGTTTTAGAAAATATAGGTACAATGCAAAAAGTTATAGACGCTATAGATACAGAAGATATAGAAATAAAATCTGTTTATACAGATGTTCCTTCAGATTCTTCAATAGAAGTTATAAATAAAATTGTGAAAGTGTATAAAGAAAATAATTGTAATAGTATAGTGGCTGTAGGTGGTGGATCTGTAATAGATACGGCTAAAGGTGTAAGAATGGTATTATCTCAAGAAAAAGATGATATTATGGAACTTGCAGGTTGTGAGCTTATTACTTATGGAAAACATATTCCTTTTATAGTAATACCAACTACTGCTGGTACTGGTTCTGAAGTTACTTTAGTTGCTGTTATTTTAGATAATTTTAAAAATGTGAAAAAAGAATTTATATCATATTTTCTTTTACCAGACATAAGTGTTTTAGACCCAAGAATGACTTTAACATTACCTAAAAAAATAACTGCTTCAACTGCTATGGACGCATTGTGCCATGCGATAGAAGCATATACTTGTTTACAAAAAAATCCTATTAGTGATGTGTATGCAATTAGTGCTATAGAAATTATTAGGGATAATTTATTAGAAACAGTGAAAAATGGGGACAATAAAAAGCTAAGATTAGCTATGGCAAACGCTTCATTAATGGCAGGTGCAGCTTTCTCAAATTCAATGGTCGGTTTAGTTCATGCAATAGGACACGCTTTAGGTGGCGTATGCCATGTGCCTCATAGTGATGCAATGGCAATACTTCTACCACATTGTATGAGATATAATTTAGATAAAATGAGAGATAATTATTCAAAATTATTGTTATATGTTGCAGGAGAAGATGTTTTTGTAAATACTCCAAAAGAGGAAAGAGCGGAAAAAGTTATTGAGACAATAGAGGATCTACTTAAAACTTTAAATCAAGAAGCGGGCTTACCTATTAAATTATCACAAGTAGGTGTGAAAAAAGAAGATTTTGAAGAAGTAGTGAAAAAAGCTTTAAATGACGGTGCTATAATTGTAAATCCAAAAGAAGCTAAAAGAGAAGATATATTAGAAATTTTGAATAATGCGTTTTAG